>DATMTZ010000032.1:0-5686 GCA_035563975.1 Oxalicibacterium sp.
TTCTTGCGGCATTCGCCGACGCCGACGCAGCGCAGCAGCGTGTGCGCGAAACTGCCGCGATCGTTCGCATAATGAAAGTGCACCGGCAAGGCCGGCGGATCGTAGCGCACGCCCAGCCGCAGGTTCTGGTCGACGCCATACGGTTCGACCACCTTGCCGGGATTCATCTTCCAGTCCGGGTCCCAGATCTGCTTGAAGTCGCGGAAGGCTTCGACCAGCTGCTCGCCGAACATGATGGGCAGCAGCTCCGCCTTCGACTGGCCGTCGCCATGCTCGCCCGAGATCGAGCCCCCGAGATCGACCACCAGGTGCGTTGCCTCGTGCAGGAAGGCGCGGAAGATGCGGATGCCTTCCGCCGTCTCCAGGTCGAAATCGATGCGCGTGTGCACGCAGCCCTGGCCGAAATGGCCGTACAGGTCGCAGCCGTACCCGTACTTGTCGAACAGCGCGCGCAGCTTGCGCAGGTATTCGCCGAGGCGCTTCGGCGGTACCGCCGAATCTTCCCAGCCTTCCCAGGTGATTTTCTTGTTCGGCACGTGCGCGGTCGCGCCGAGCCCGGACTCGCGCACCTTCCACAGCGTCTGCTCCACCGGCGGATCGTCGTACAGCTGCATCGTCGGCGCGTGCTCGTGTTTTTGCAGCGCGTTCATCAGCCTGTGCGCCTGCGCATCGGCGTCAGCCTTGTCGCGTCCGCCGAATTCCACCATCAGCCAGCCGCTGCCATCGGGCAGAAGCTGGATGTTCTGCGGGTGCAGATTGACGGCTTTCATGTCGTCGATCAGGCGATGGTCCATGCCTTCCAGCGCGATCGGGCCGTACTGCAGGATGTCGGTCACATGGTCGCCGGCGTCGTACACGCTCGGATAGCCGAGCACCAGCAGCGAACGCGCGGCGGGATTGTCGAGCAGGCGCACGGTGGCTTCCAGCACGATCACGCAGGTGCCCTCGGTGCCGACCAGTGCGCGCGCGACATTGAAGCCTTCTTCCGGCAGCAGTTCGTCGAGGTTATAGCCGGAAACACGGCGCGGGATGTCGGGAAAGCGGCGGCGGATTTCGTCGGCGTGCTGATCGCGCAGTTTTCGCAGGCGCGCATAGATGTCGCCGCGCCGGCCGCCGCCGGCGATGATGGCTTCCAGTTCGGCATCGCTGGTGGCGCCGACCCGCATGCGTTCGCCGTCGTAGGTCAGGATGTCGAGTTCGATCACGTTGTCGACAGTCTTGCCGCCCATGACCGAATGCGCGCCGCAGGAATTGTTGCCGATCATGCCGCCCAGCGTGTTGTGCGTATGCGTGGACGGATCGGGCGCGAAGGTGAGGCCGAGCTTGTTGGCGGCATCGCGCAAGTCATCCAGCACGCAGCCGGGCTGCACGCGGGCGGTCTTCGCTTCGGCATCGATCGCGATCACGCGGTTCATGTACTTCGAAAAATCCATGATCACCGCGACATTGCAGCACTGCCCGCACAGGCTGGTGCCGCCGCCGCGCGACGTGATCGGCGCCTGGTATTGCCGACACAGGCGTACCGTCGCGATCACATCTTCCGCCGACATCGGCAGCACCACGCCGATCGGCACCTGCCGGTAGTTGGACGCGTCGGTCGCATACAGCGCACGGCTGGCGGCATCGAAACGGACTTCGCCCTGGATTGCGCGCTTCAGTTCGGCTTCGAGCTGCGCAGCCTGCGCAAACACGGACAGCGTGTCGGCGGGTGCGATGTCATGGGCTTTTACAGTCGATAGCATTGTGCGTCCTGTTCCTTGAAGGCGAGTCCGAAACCGGGACGGTCGAGTGCCGGCGCCAGCATGCCTTTGAGCGGTTGGATGGCGCCGTCGAACAGCATCTGCTCGATGCGCGCATGGTCGTGGAAATATTCGAGATGCACCGCAGGCCGCGCCGCGCAGCACAGCGGCAGGTGCAGCGAAGGTGCGCAGTGACTGGACAGCGGTACGCCGAAGGTTTCGCACAAGGCGGCCACGCCGAGAAAGCCGGTAATGCCGCCGCAGCGCGTGGCGTCAGCCTGCAGCACATCGACTGCGCCGGCTTGCAGCATGCGGCGGAAGTAGGGCAGGTCGTAGCCGTATTCGCCGGCGCTGATCGCCATGCCGGCCGGCGCGCGGTCGCGCAGCAGGCGCAAGCCGTCCAGGTCGTCGGAGGAGACCGGTTCTTCGAACCACGCGACCTCATACTGCGCGAAGCGCTCTGCCTGCTGCAGGGCCTGCTTGCGCGTATAGGCGCCATTGGCGTCGACGAACAGGCTGCAGTCGGGACCGATGCTTTGCCGTGCAGCGGCAACCCGTTCCACATCGGCTGCGGGTTCGCGTCCGATCTTCATTTTCATCAGCCGGATACCGATGTCGGCCCAGCCGCCGAACTGATGCTGCAGCTGCTCTATCGTGTAGCTGGTGAAGCCGCCACTGCCGTAGACTTCGATCGATGGGCGGGCCGGACCAAGCAGCGTGGCAAGCGATACCTCGAGCAGCTTTGCCTTCAGATCCCACAAGGCATTGTCGACGGCGGCGATTGCCATCGAACAAATGCCGGGACGACCGAGATTGCGCAGCGCGGCGGCCATGTCCTGCCAGCGCGCATTGATCGCCATTGCGTCGCGGCCGTTCAGCAAGGGAATCAGCTTGTCGTGGATCAGTACGGCCGTGGCACGGTCGGCGTAGGTATAGCCAACACCTTCGCGTCCACCGCCTGAAACGCGTACCAGCACCAGCGTGGTGGCGTTCCACTCGAGCGTGCCGTCGGACTCCGGCATGTCGGTCGGGACATGATAGGCATCGACCGACATGCGGTCGATCGCCACGGAAGGGGAAGTGGTCATCGTTATGTTCGCATGCCGCCCCAAGCGGGCCGCTTTCGACTAGCGTTTGCCGTCGCCCGGGAACAGGCTGTCCCACACCTCCCGCATCGAGGCGAGCGTGATCGCCAGCGCATCCGGATCACGATGCCACAGCGCGGAGGCAAAGGCCTTCATTTGTTTGCCAGACACATGCGGCGGCAGCGGCGGCACATTCGGATCGGTCAGCAGCTCGACCACGGTCGGCACCTCGGAAGCCAACGCACGATCCCAGGCAGGGCCGATCTCGTCCGGCTTGTCGACGCGGATGCCGCGCAATCCGATCAGCTCTGCGTACTGCGCATACGGAAAATCCGGCACATCCTGTGAGGCCGGGAACTTGGGATCGCCTTCCATCACGCGCTCTTCCCAGGTAACCATGTTGAGGTCGCGATTGTTCAGCACCACTACCGTCAGGCGCGGGTTGCCCCATTGCTTCCAGAACTTGGCGATCGTGATCAGGCCATTCAAACCATTCATCTGCATCGCGCCGTCGCCGGCGATGGCGATCACATGCCGTTCCGGATGCGCGAACTTGGCCGCAATCGCATACGGCACCGCCGGCCCCATCGTCGCCAGTCCGCCGGAGAGCGAGGCCATCATGCCGCGCCGTATCTTCAGGTCGCGCGCATACCAGCTGGCCGACGAACCGGAATCGCAAGTGAGGATGCAGTTGTCGGGCAGACGCGGCGACAGTTCCCAGAACGCGCGCTGCGGATTGATCGGCGTGCCTTCATTCATCGCACGCGCCTCCAGCACTTGCCACCAGCGCGCGACATTGCGCTCGATGGTGTCGCGCCAACTGCGGTCCTGCTTGCGCTGCAAGTGCGGGATCAGCGCCGCCAGCGTTTTCTTGCTGTCGCCGACCAGGCCGACTTCCATCGGGTAGCGCAGGTTCAGCATGCGGCCGTCGATGTCGATCTGCACGCCGCGCGCCGCGCCTTCCTTCGGCAGGAATTCGGAATAGGGAAAGGCAGAGCCGACCATCAGCAGCGTATCGCAATCGCTCATCATGTCCCAGCTGGCCTTGGTGCCGAGCAGGCCGATCGAACCGGTGACGAAAGGCAGGTCGTCGGGTACCGCCGCCTTGCCGAGCAGCGCCTTGGCGACGCCGGCGCCGAGCAGTTCGGCCACTTCGATCACTTCATCGGTCGCGTGCAGCGCGCCGGCGCCGACCAGGATCGCCACCTTGCCACCCGCATTCAGCACGTCGGCCGCGCGCAGCAGGTCGCTCTCCGCCGGCACGCCGCCCTCCGGCGCGGTATAGCCGATGCCGGTATGCACGGTATTGTGGAGACGCGGCGGCTCCTTGTACGGCAACGTCTGCACATCATTCGGAAAAATCAGGCAGGTCACCGTGCGCTGGTCGCGCGCGATGCGGAAAGCGCGATCGACCAGGTGGCGCACCTGCTCCGGCGTCGTCACCATGTGCACGTATTCGCGCGCGACATCCTTGAACAGCGACATCAAATCGACTTCCTGCTGGTAGTCGCCGCCGAGCGCCATGCGGCTTGACTGCCCGACGATCGCCACCACGGGCTGGTGATCGGCCTTGGCGTCGTACAAACCATTTAACAGATGAATCGCGCCGGGCCCGGACGTCGCCAGGCAAACTCCGACTTCGCCGCTGAATTTGGCATGCGCACACGCCATGAAGGCGGCCATTTCCTCGTGCCGCGTCTGGATGAATTCGATGTCTTTCGTTTTCTCGAAAGCGCCGATGATGCCGTTGATACCGTCGCCCGGATAACCATAAATGCGATGCACGCCCCAGTCCGACAAACGCTGCAACAGGAATTCTCCGACGGTAGCCGACATATTTACCTCGTGATGGAATGTTCGTTCAGATAAAAGAAAAACGAATAAGGCAATCGATGATTTCTGGCAGGTCTGATTGCATTCCAGGACAAGAGTTGCGAAGCGGGCGGAAAAAAGGCGGTGCAGGTTTCACGCATGCAAATGCATGTCGCGGTGTGAGCTATTTCTTTGGTCGCAACTTTGCAGCGTCAGGCGGCGCGGGCGCTACGGAAGCGAAGAATTTCGAGGAAGGACGCGAACGAGAAAGGAGGAAGCGGCGGCATCGAGGCACAAACGGCGAAGCATTTACGACTGAAGTAATCGCGTCTGATGGCAAACGCAGGCGTGTCCCTCCGCCGCATCGTTGAGCGCCTGCAGGATGCCGCATTCATGCACGGCATGCGGGCGTTCGCATTGATGGCGCAGGCGCGTCAGTTGCCTTTCCAGCGTGCGCAATGCGGCAATGCGCTCGCGCGTCTGTACAAGATGGTGGTCCAGCAACTCGTTGATGCGCTGGCAGCCGCCTTCCGGATGGCGCTGCAGCTCCAGCAGAATGCGGATATCGGCCAGCCCCATCTGCAGCGAGCGGCAATGGCGTATGAACTGCAATCTTTCCTGATGCTGCGGCTGGTAGCTGCGGTAGCCGCTCCCATCGCGCGCCGGCGCATCGAGCAGCCCGGTCTTCTCGTAGTAGCGGATCGTCTCGACATCGCAGCCGGTGCTTTTCGCCAGTTCGCCGATTTTCATGTTGCGCTCCATGCTTGACCCTGTAGCGGCTACAGGGATTGTAATGACGATACTCCATTACGCAAAAATCCGCCGAATGAACGTACACGAACATCATCGCCGCAGCAGCGCATCAAACAGCGCGTCCTGCTGTGCTTCCGGCTGCGTGGCGCCGGCGGCCGCTGCAGTCGACCACACGCCCGCGATCGCGGGCGCGCAGCGCGCGCGCTACCAGATCGCGAACATGGATTGCCCGAACGAGGAGCGGCTGATCCGCAACAAGCTGGACGGCATGCCCGGCATCGTCCGGCTTGATTTCAA
>DATMTZ010000033.1:0-2439 GCA_035563975.1 Oxalicibacterium sp.
CGTGCGGTCGACCGTGGCTTCGTGCTGTCCGACCACGCCGACTGGCCGGGACTGATGGAAGCGATCGAGTCAACCGGCGCGCAGCGCGTGATGGTGACGCACGGGCAGGTCGGCACCATGGTGCGCTGGCTCGCGCAGAACGGCTACGACGCCGGCGCCTTCGCCACCGAATACGGAGAAGAAGACGACGAAGCCGTATCGGCGGAAAAAGCGGAACAGGCCACAACTGGCGAGGAGGCCGGCAGCGATGCGTGACTTCGCGCGCCTGTACGCGGATCTCGACGCGACGACCGCAACCAATCGCAAGCTCGATGCATTGAAGCATTACTTCGCACGCACGCCGCCACAGCATGCGGCCTGGGCGGTGTACTTTCTCGCCGGCGGCAAGCTGCGGCAAACGGTGCCGACCAAGTTGCTGGTGCAATACGCAATCGAATATGCAAAGCTCGATCAATGGCTGTTCGATGAATCCTACGACGCGGTCGGCGATCTGGCCGAAACCATTGCACACATCCTGCCGCCGCCGAAGAACGAAAGCGACATCGGCCTGAACGAATGGATGACGGAGCGCATCGCCCCGCTGCGCGGCGCACCGCCGGAAACGATACGCGCCGCGTTGTTCGACTGGTGGGATCAGACCGACTGGCGCGAACGCTTCCTGCTGCTGAAGCTGATCGGCGGCGGCTTTCGCGTCGGCGTGTCGAAGCTCTTGGTCACGCGCGCATTGAGCGAGGTGGCGCAGGTAGACGCCAAGCTGATCGCGCAGCGCCTGGTCGGCTGGACCGACGGCCGCGTGCATCCGACCGCCGAGCGCTACCTGCAACTGATCGCGCCGACCTCGCATGAAGAGCATGCGCAACGCGGCGGGCAGCCCTATCCGTTTTTTCTCGCGCATCAGCTCAATGCCGAGCCGCATACGCTGGGTCCGGTGGCCGACTGGCTGGTGGAATGGAAGTACGACGGCATCCGCGCGCAACTGGTGCGGCGCGACGGACAGAGCTGGCTGTGGTCGCGCGGCGAAGATCTGATCACCGAGCGCTTTCCCGAAATCGCATCGATCGCGCTGCCGGAAGGCACGGTCATCGATGGCGAAATCCTGATCTGGCGCAATGACCTGCCGGCGCCCTTCGCCGATCTGCAAAAGCGCATCGGCCGCAAGACGATCAGCGCAAAGATGCTGGCCGAACTGCCGGCCGTGCTGGTGGCCTACGATCTGCTCGAACACGACGGCGCCGACATCCGCAGCACGCCGCAAGCCGCGCGCCGCGCGCTGCTGGAAGCCATCGTCGCGCAGGCTGCGCATCCGGCATTGAAGCTGTCGCCCCTGATCGAAGCCGACGACTGGCAGACGATGGCTGCACTGCGCGGCACCTCGCGCTCGCGCGTGGTCGAAGGCATGATGCTGAAGCGCGCCGACGCGCACTACGGCGTCGGCCGCACCAAGGACGTCGGCGTGTGGTGGAAATGGAAGATCGATCCGTATGCGGTCGACGCGGTGATGATCTATGCGCAGCCCGGCCACGGCCGGCGCGCGTCGCTGTACACCGACTACACCTTCGCCGTATGGGACACCGGCGCCGATGGCACGCGCACGCTGGTGCCGTTCGCGAAGGCCTATTCCGGCCTGACCGATGCGGAGATCGCCAAGGTCGATGCAACGATCCGCAAGACCACGGTCGAAAAATTCGGCCCGGTGCGCAGTCTGAAACCGACCATGGTGTTCGAGATCGGCTTCGAGGGCATCGCGAAATCGACGCGACACAAAGCCGGAATTGCCGTCCGCTTTCCGCGCATCCTGCGCATCCGCGACGACAAGGCGGTGGAAGATGCCGACACGCTCGACGTGCTGAAGGACATGCTGGCATGAGCGCGCAAGCGGAGGATGCGCGCACCAAGCCGCTGACGCCGCGCCAGCAGGCCGAGGCCTGGTTCGCACAACGCGGCTGGAAAATTTTCCCGTTTCAGAAAGCGGTGTGGCGCGCCGCGCTGCAAGGCGAATCAGGCTTGCTGCACGCGACGACCGGTTCAGGCAAGACCTACGCGGTGTGGTTCGCCGCGCTGCTGCGCGCGATGGGCGAGAAAAAATCGACAAAGCAGAAGCGCGGTCTGCGCGTGCTGTGGATCACACCGATGCGCGCGCTCGCCAGCGATACGCTGCGCGCCTTGCAGGAACCGTTGGCCGAACTGATGGCCGCGTGGGACGTCGGCCAGCGCACCGGCGACACCACTTCCGCCGAACGCGCGCGGCAGAGCAGATCCCTTCCCGCGGCGCTCGTCACGACGCCGGAAAGTTTGACGCTGATGCTGAGCAATGCGGACGCCGTCACGCAGTTCGCAACGCTCGACATGGTGATCGTCGACGAATGGCATGAACTGCTCGGCAGCAAGCGCGGCGCGCAGACGCAGCTCGCACTCGCGCGCCTGCGGCGCTGGCGGCCG
>DATMTZ010000034.1:0-13853 GCA_035563975.1 Oxalicibacterium sp.
GAAGGCGGTGAAGACCTGTTTGCACACTTCTCGGCTATTCAATCGAACGGCTTCAAATCCCTGCAAGAGAACCAACGCGTTTCTTTTGAAGTGACCGCCGGCCCGAAAGGCAAGCAAGCTTCGAACATCCAGCCTGCTTAATAAGCAGCCGGATTCAAAAAAAATCCCCGACTTGTCGGGGTTTTTTTTTGCCTGTTGCTTTCAGCCGGAAAGCGCCTCATGCAGTGCGGCGCGCAGATTGCGTTCGCTTTGCCAGGATTGGCGCTCCTTGCCGGCCGCTTCCGCGCTGCGCTCGTCGTCGCTCTTGCTCGCATGCGAGGTCAGCAGGCGATGCGCGATCTGCGCATCCGGCAGCGTGGTTCCGTAGAAAACAACATCGTCGCCGCGCTGCATCAGCAGCGTCGGAAAATTCTCTACATCGAATTCGCCGACGACATCCGCGCGGTCCTCGATGTCGATCCACAGAAACAGCTTGTCGGGATGGCGCGCCGCCAGTTCATCGAAGCCGGGGCGATACTGCGTACAGACGTCGCACCAGGCGGCACACAGGCAGGCGACGACCCAGGTGCCGTCGTCCATCCGCTCGGCCAGTTGCGGCAGGTTTTCGGGTTTCAGAGTAATGCTGGACATGGCGTCATTCTACCGTTTTCATGTAGGCGCATGCGTGCGGCGCCTGCCATTTGCGGGGAAGAGCACGTAAAATACCGGCATGCCGACCATACTCGCCATCGAAACCTCCGCCGACCTTGCATCGGCCGCCCTGCTGCATGGGGACGTCCTGATCTCGGATGAATCGGGAGGAGTGGTCACGCATTCGCAAACCATCCTGCCGATGGTGCAACGGCTGCTTGCGCAAGCCGGCATCTCGCTGGCGCAATGCGACGCGATTGCCTACGGAGCCGGCCCCGGCTCCTTTACCGGCGTGCGTACTGCTTGCGGCATTGCGCAAGGCCTGGCCTTCGGCGCGGAGCTGCCGGTGCTGCCTGTCGTGACCTTGCTCGCAATGGCGCAGGATTGCCGTGAGCGCAGCGGCGAGAACAGGATACTGGCTGTCCTCGATGCGCGCATGGGTGAAGTCTATTGGGCGCAATATGAATTCGCCGACGGCTGGCAAACGATGGTGCCGCCGACGCTGTCGAGCGCGGAGGCAGTCGCGCCGATTGGTGACGTGCTTGCCTGCGGCAACGGGTTGCGCGCGTATGCCGACGCTTTCGATCGGCACGGATTCAGGCGTTGCGGCCTGGACGAACAGGTGCCGCACGCGGTGCACATCGCCCGCCTGGGCGAATCGGCGTGGAGCAGAGGCGCTGCCATCCCGGCGCGTGAAGCCGAGCCGCTTTATTTGCGCAACAAGGTTGCGCTGACGACCAGCGAGCGCATGGCAAAGGCGGCGAAGGAGGCAGCATGAGTTCGGTGCCCAGCCCCTTTGCGCGGCTCGAGCCGCAACCCGCGTTCCGCCTGTATTTCTACCGGATGCGTCCGTCCGACCTGGATGAAGTGCTGAAGCTGGAGAACGACCTCTATCCGTTTCCGTGGACGCGCGGCAATTTTCTGGATTCGATCAGCAGCGGTTACGAGACCTGGATATTGCGCGACAGCCGCGGCGTGCTGAACGGCTATTTCCTGCTGATGCTGTCGGTCGACGATGCGCACCTGCTGAACATCACCGTCAGCCGCGCGTTGCAGGGACGCGGCCTTGGCCTCCTGCTGCTGGACAAGGCCAAGGCCATCGCGCGCGAGAAAAAACTGGCATCGATATTGCTGGAAGTGCGGCCTTCCAACACGCGCGCCGAACAGATTTATCGCCGCTATGGATTCACGCAAATCGGCATCCGCAAGGGCTATTATCCCGCGCCGAACAATCAGCGCGAGGATGCGATCGTGATGAAGCTGCCGCTATGATCGATTCCCGCCAAGCCGCATTCCTGCAGGAGATGGGACTCGGGCCGGTATGGTCGCGTAGGGCGCCCGCGCCGCTGCCGGCGTCCGCGCCAGAGACGATCGCCGAGGCCGTCAATGCGTTGACGACAGATTCCGTGACCACGTTCTTTGACGAACCGGCCGTCCCCGTGGTCGAATTCGCATCCGTGCCTGCGCTGCAGAACGGCAGCGATATTGCGCACATGGATTGGGAACAATTGAAAGCGGCGGTGGCGCCGTGCACGAAATGCGGCTTGTGCAAGTCGCGCACGCAAACCGTATTCGGCGTCGGCGATCAGAAAGCAAAGTGGCTGTTCGTCGGCGAAGGGCCGGGCCGGAACGAGGATGCGCAAGGCTTGCCCTTTGTCGGACCGGCCGGCAAGCTGCTCGACAACATGCTGGTTGCGATGGGCCTGAAGCGTGGCGAAAACACGTACATCGCAAACATCGTCAAATGCCGGCCGACCGACGCCAGTCGGCGCGACCGTCCGCCGGAACCCGCGGAAGCGAATGCCTGCATGCCTTATCTGCAGCGCCAGATCGAATTGATCGATCCCGCCGTCATCGTCGCACTCGGCAAGACGGCAGCGCTGTCACTGCTGCAGCTCGATCCGGCCACACCGGTCGGCAAGCTGCGCGGTACCGTGCACCGCTATGCCGGCAAACCGCTTGTCGTGACCTATCATCCGGCCTATCTGCTTCGCACGCCGGGCGACAAGCGCAAAGTCTGGGCCGATTTGTGCCTGGCGATGCAATCCCACGATGCCGCCGGCAAGTAAGTCTTCCGCCACTTTCCAATCGCAGTTCCACCAGCGCTGGGGCGATTTGCGTGATCCGCACGTACGTGCACTCGCATGGTTGTTGTGCGCGCCCGATTTGCTCGATGCCTGCGATGCGCAGTGGCGGGGGCGGATCGCCAGTTTCGACGACACGCTGCTGCGCGTCGATCTCGATGCGTGGCTGCACGCGCTGGACTGCGAACCGGCCGCCTTGCATGACTATCTGGGAACAAGGCCGGTCGTGCGGCTCGGCCGCTATGCGGAAAAGCTCGTTGCGTTCTATCTGGCGCAACAGGGCGTACTCGTCGCGCACGGCGTGCAGGTTCGGTCGGCAAGCAACCAGACGATAGGCGAGTTCGATTTTTTGCTCAAGCTGAACGGACGCTTGCTGCACTGGGAATTCGCAACCAAGTTCTACCTGCTGGAGTCTTCCGGCAACGGCCACGACGCCGATTACTTTGTGGGCCCCAATCTGGCCGATACGCTCGGTGCGAAGATGCGCAAGATATTCGATCGACAGTTGAAGCTGTCCGAGCATCCGGCGGCGGCCGCGCAGCTTCCGCAGCCGGTCTGTTGCGCGCAGGCGCTGGTGAAAGGCTGGTTGTTCTATCACGACGGGCCGCACTATCTGCAGGCGGCCGGCACCGCGAGTGGGCATTGCCGCGGCTTCTGGCTGTCGCTGGCCGAGCTGGATCGTGTCGAAGGCGAAGGCTATGCGATCCTGCCGCGTCTGAATTGGCTGGCGCCGGCCAGCCTGCCTGTGGAGCAGGTCATGGACAAGCAGGCGCTGCAGCGGACGCTGGCGGATTATTTTTCGCGGGACACCATGCCGGTCATGGTCGCGCTGCTCGACGCGACGGATGGAATGGCAGTGGAAAGCAGCCGCGGCTTCGTCGTGCCGGACGACTGGCAGACGCGCGCGGCCTATCGCACCAAGCCGCTGTCGCGTTGACTCAGTGGCGGTGCTCGCCGATCAGCGACAGTGAATCGTGCTCGCGCTGGTTGGCGGCGTGGCGTCGCATGATCAATATCATGATGCCGGCCACGAACAGGCCGAACAGGAAGATGACGAGATTGACGTCCAGATCCAGTTTGACCATCAGCGCATACAGCATCAGCATGGTGAGGACGGACAGGTTTTCGTTGAAGTTCTGCACCGCGATCGAGTGGCCGGCGCTCATCAGGATATGGCCGCGGTGCTGCAGCAGCGCATTCATCGGTACTACGAAATAACCGGACAGCGCGCCGATGATGACCAGCAGAATGTAGGCGATCCAGCTCGTGTGCACCATCGTCATCATGATCACGACCACGCCCATGGCGATGCCGAGCGGCATGACGGACAGCGATTTGCGCAGCGGCACGAAACGCGCTGCGGCAACCGCGCCGAGCGCGACGCCGACGGCCACCACGCCCTGCAGGATCGCCGCCTTGTCCAGCGGCATGTGCAGCGAGCTTTCGGCCCATTTCAATACGATGAATTGCAGCGTGGCGCCGGCGCCCCAGAACAGCGTGGTGACTGCCAGCGAAATCTGGCCCAGGCGATCGTTCCACAGCGTCTTGAAGCAACCGGCGAAATCAATTACCAGCCGGATCGGATTGCGCTCCTGATGCTGATAGCGCGCGCCGGTATCCGGAATCTTCAGGTTGAACAGTGCGGCGACCACATAGGCCAGGCCGATGATGCACAGCGCCGCTTCGGTGGGGGTATCGATGCCGAAATCGATCATCGGGAAATCCAAGGCCAGCAGCGATGTCGCGATCTTCGGGTTGATCAGCGCACCGCCCATGACGGTGCCGAGGATGATGGAGGCGACCGTCAGGCCTTCGATCCAGCCATTGGCCGCCACCAGCTTCTCCGGCGGCAGCAGTTCAGTCAGGATGCCGTACTTGGCCGGCGAATAGGCGGCAGCGCCGAAGCCGACTACCGCATAGGCGAGCAGCGGATGCACGGTAAAGAACATCATCGCGCAGCCGGCGATCTTGATCATGTTGGTGATGAACATCACGCGGCCCTTGGGCAGCGCGTCCGCAAATGCACCGACGAATGCAGCGAGCAACACGTAGGACAGGACAAAGAACAGTTTCAGCAAAGGCGTCATCCAGTCGGGCGACTTCATTACTGTCAGCAGGGCGATGGCCGCAATCAGAAGGGCGTTGTCGGCGAGCGAGGAAAAAAACTGCGCTGCCATGATGGTGTAAAAGCCGCGATTCATCCGCATTGATCTGTTGTACTGTATCTCCGGCTAGCTTTATACCATGAAACCAGTGGCGCCCCTCTCGAACACGGCATCAATTGCTGCGCGTATACAGAACGCATTTCACAGATGAGCTCTCATGCCTCCGGTAAAATAGGCGATCGTTTTTGCTCACCTTTCATTTACTTCTTCATTGTCAGCATGCCGAGACCGCTCGTCGCCACCATTGATATCGCCGCCCTGCGCCATAACCTGCACATCGCCAAGCAGCACGCGCCGGGAGCGAAGGTGTGGGCGGTACTCAAGGCGAACGCGTATGGCCACGGCCTGGAACGCGGCATGCGCGGCTTTGCCGATGCGGATGGTCTGGCGCTAATCGAACCGGAAGCCGCGGCGGCATTGCGCGAGCTCGGCTGGCGCAAACGGCTGCTGCTGCTCGAAGGCATTTTCGATACGCAGGATCTGGAAACGGCGGTCCGGCATGGCGTCGATCTGGTCGTGCACAACGAGGAACAGCTGCTGATGCTGGAAGGTTCGTCTTCGTCGACGCCGCTCGATGTCTACCTGAAAGTCAACAGCGGGATGAACCGCCTCGGCTTTGTGCCTTCCGCATGTCGTGCCATGTATGCGCGCCTGCAGGCGTTGCCGCACGTTCGCAGCATTGCGTTCATGACGCATTTTGCCAATGCCGATCATCCTGATCATTCCGGCTTGCCGCTGAGCGAACAGCTGCGCCGTTTCGAGCTCGCGACCGCGGGCTTGCCCGGAGAACGCACGCTGTCCAATTCAGCCGGCGATTTGCTGCATCCCGATTGTGCCGCGGACTGGGTGCGTCCCGGCGTGATGCTGTACGGCAGTTCACCCGCCGATGCGTCCGCCAGCGCGTTCGATTTGCGCGCAGCGATGCAGCTGGAAAGTGAAATTATCGGTGTGCAGCACATTGCCGCCGGCGAATCGGTCGGCTATGGCAGCCAGTTCATCGCGGAACAGGCGATGACGATCGGCGTGGTTGCCTGCGGATATGCCGACGGCTATCCCCGTCACGCGCCGACCGGCACACCGGTGATCGTCGACGGCACCAGGACGCGTGTGCTGGGCCGCGTGTCGATGGACATGATGTCGGTGGATCTGAATCCCGTGGAAAATGCGCGCGTCGGCAGCAAGGTTGAGCTGTGGGGAAGCAATTTGTCGATCGACGAGGTGGCACATGCCGCGGGCACGCTGGGCTACGAGCTGATGTGCGCGGTCGCGCCGCGCGTGAAGATGATCGAACGCTAAGGGAAGAAACAGCCAGATGGCCAAAGCCAAGACCAACTACACTTGCACCGAGTGCGGTGGCATCAGCAGCAAATGGGCGGGACAATGCCCGTCCTGCAGCGCCTGGAATACGCTGGTGGAGACCATCGTCGAGTCAGCCGGCGCCAATCGCTTTTCGAGTCAGCCGCAGGGACTGGCGCAAAGCGCGCCCGTGCAGAGCCTGTCCGATATCGAGGCGATCGATGTGCCGCGTTTCGGCACCGGCATCGAGGAGTTCGACCGCGTGCTCGGCGGCGGCCTGGTGGCGGGCGGCGTGGTGCTGATCGGCGGCGACCCGGGTATCGGCAAGTCGACGCTGCTGCTGCAGGCGCTGGCGAACCTGTCGAAGGTCAGGAAGGTGCTGTATGTCAGCGGCGAGGAATCCGGCGCACAGATCGCGCTGCGCGCGCGGCGCCTGTCGGTCGACGGCAAGGAGCTGAAGCTGCAGGCGGAAATCCAGCTCGAGAAGATTCTCGGCACGCTGGTCGAGCACAAGCCGGACGTCGCGGTCATCGACTCCATTCAGACAATTTATTCCGATGCGCTCAGCTCCGCCCCAGGCTCGGTGTCGCAGGTGCGCGAGTGTGCGGCGCAGCTGACGCGGATCGCCAAGCAGACCGGCATCACCATCATCATGGTCGGCCATGTGACGAAAGAGGGCGCGCTGGCGGGACCGCGTGTGCTCGAGCACATCGTTGACACCGTGCTGTATTTCGAAGGCGACACGCATTCCAGTTTTCGCCTGGTGCGTGCGATCAAGAACCGCTTTGGCGCGGTCAACGAGCTTGGCGTATTCGCGATGACCGAGAAGGGCTTGAAGGGCGTGTCGAATCCGTCCGCCCTTTTCCTGTCGCAGCACGATACTCCGGTGCCGGGTTCCTGCGTGATGGTGACGCAGGAAGGCACGCGCCCGTTGCTGGTGGAGATTCAGGCGCTGGTCGATTCGTCTCATGTGCCGAATGCGCGGCGGCTATCGGTCGGGCTGGAACAGAACCGGCTGGCAATGCTGCTCGCGGTGCTGCATCGGCACGCTGGCATCGCGGCCTTCGACCAGGACGTGTTCATCAATGCGGTCGGCGGCGTGAAGATCAGCGAACCGGCCGCCGATCTGGCCGTGCTGCTGTCGATACATTCGTCGATGCGCAGTAAGCCGCTGCCGCGCGGTCTGGTGGTATTCGGCGAGGTGGGTTTGGCGGGTGAAATCCGTCCCGCGCCGCGCGGTCAGGAACGTTTGCGCGAAGCGGCCAAACTCGGCTTTTCGCTGGCGCTGATTCCGAAATCGAATGCGCCGAAACAGAAGATCGAAGGCTTGACCGTGATCGGCGTCGAGCGCATCGATGAAGCGCTGAACCGCATAAGAGAGCACGAGTAAGCGCGCGTTACTCAGCGAGTTGCGCATCCAGCAGCGCGGCCGCTTTGACGCCGCTGCGCACGGCCGATTCCAGCGTGGCGGGATAGTCGCTCGCCAGATAATCTCCGGCAAGCACCAGCCGCGGACAAGACGTTGCCTCTTCCGGCCGTTGCAAACCGGGCGTGCAGGAAAAGGTTGCGCGTTTTTCCGTAATGACTTGCGTCCACAGCGGAGTGGCGAGTTGCGGCATCGCGAAGGCTTTCGCCAATTGCGCGGCAAGGGCAGAGACAAGCGTTTCCTTGTCGAGTTCGATTGCCTGTGCCGACGCGCTGACGACGATCGCCAGCAATCCCGCCTGCCCATCCAGTTGTCCGCGATCGAATACGAACTGGCCCCATGCGTTTGCCGCGGGATCGTCGAGCAGCGCAAAGAAAGGCGCCGCGAGTTTGAGCTCATCGCCATATTGCAGGTAGCAGGTCGTGATCGGTTCGTAATCGAATGCCGGCACCAGGGCTTCGGTCGTGACCTCGTTCAGCAGTTCGTTTACTTGCGCCGCCGGTACGGCGAGCACGACGCCGTCGAAAGCCGGCAAGGCATCGGCTTTGTTCGATGCGAGTTGCCATTTCCCATTTGCAGTTGCAATGCGCTGGATCGCGACGCCGCTTAACACTTCGCCGCCATGCTTTGTGACGAAACCGGCGGCGGCCTGCGGGAACAGGGCGCTGAGATCGGTGCGGGGAATCAGCATGTCCGACGCCGCGCGGCGCGCGCCCAGGCTGTCGCGCAGCACGTTGAGAAAGATGCGCGCCGACGCACGTTCCGGCGGCGTGTTCAGCGCGGCAATACAAAGCGGCGCCCACATCAGGCGGATCAGCCGCTCGGTCTGTTCATGCTGATGCAGCAAGGTGTCGACACTGCAATCGACGTCGAGCCGCCATGCCATCCAGCGCGCGGCGCTGATGAAACGCAGCAGCGCTAACTTGTCTCCCTTCTCCAGGCCTTTTGCGCGCCACAGGCCGAGCGCGACATGCCACGGCGCAGGAAGACGCGGGGCAACGAAATCCATGCCTTCAGACGGGTAGCGCATCTGCAGCGGCAGGCGCAGCAATGCCCGTTCGCCATCGATGCCGGTCTTGCGCATCAGGCGCAGGCTTTCCTTGTAAGCGCCGAGCACGATATGCTGACCGTTGTCCAGTTTGCGGCCGTCGAATGCGACCGCGCGCGCGCGGCCGCCGAGCGTGCGGGCGGATTCGATCAGCGTGACGCGATGGCCGGCATCCGCCAGTTCGACGGCAGCGGCGCAGCCGGCCCAGCCGGCGCCGATCACCGCAACATGTCGGGACGCGGGCATGAAATCAGAGAGCGGGGCGGCCGCGCACGTAGGTGATCCATGCCAGCCACAGCTTGCGGATCGGCGTCAGCGAAATGCGCTGCTTGAGCACGTGGAAACCGTCGCGTTCGACTTCGTCGAGCAGCGCGTGATAGATCGCCGCCATGATCAGGCCGGGGCGTTGTGCGCGGCGGTCGGCTTCCGGCAGCGCGGCCAATGCCTCGCGATACAAGGCGTGCGCGCGCGCCGCCTGGAATTGCATCAGCTGCTCGAAGGCTTCGCTGTGCACGCTGTTCAGGATGTCGGCCGCCTTGACGCCGAACTGTTGCAGTTCATTGACCGGCAGGTAGATGCGACCCTTGCGCGCGTCTTCGCCGACGTCGCGGATGATATTGGTCAGCTGGAAGGCGAGCCCCAGTTTTTCCGCGTATTCAAGTGTCCCGCTGTCCGTCACGCCGAAGATGTTGGCGGACAGGATGCCGACCGCGCCGGCCACGTGCCAGCAGTATTTCTGCAAGCCCGCGAAGTCGAGGTAGCGGGTCTGGTCCAAGTCCATTTCCATGCCATCGACGATCGCGAACAGGTATTTTGCATCGAGCGAAAAGGTCGACAGATGCGGTTGCAGCGCCTTGGTCACCGGATGCGACGGCGTGCCGTTCAGCATCGCGGCGATTTCCTGACGCCACCAGTTCAGCTTGGTGCGCGCGATCGATACGTCGATGCATTCGTCCACGGTATCGTCGACTTCGCGGCAGAAGGCATACAGCGCGGTAATCGCGCGGCGCCGCTCCGGCTCGAGGAACAGAAAGCTGTAATAGAAACTCGAGCCGCTTTGCGCGGCTTTCTGCTGGCAGTATTCGTCAGGGGACATGAGAGGGCGGCTGGCGCTGGAATGAAGCCGCTATGCTAGCCGACAAAGCGGATTGGAACAAACGCTGCCTGCGCGTTGCGCAAATCAGTCAAACGGATCGCATTCGCGCGGCGCGCCATAGCAGACGCAGGTAATCGCGCTTGCTCAGCTTGGGGCGATGCCGGAAAACATCGTAATTTGCGTTTGCTATGCATTCCAGAATGCGCAGTCCGCCCTGTACCACCAGCCGCAGTTCCCAGCCGATTCTGCCGGGAAGCTGCAAGGCTAGCGGCGCACCCTCCAGCATCATGGCGCGCGCGCGGCCGATTTCGAAGGCCATCAGCGCCTGCCAGTTCGCATCCGCGATTTCGCCTTCGATATGGCGTTCGCCGACGTGGAATTGCGCGAGGTCTGCGAGCGGCAAATAGATGCGCTGTTTTTGCCAGTCGATGGCGACGTCCTGCCAGAAATTGATCAGTTGCAGCGCGCTGCAAATGGCATCCGACATGCGTAGCTTGTCGGCGTCGTCGCCTTCACCGTACAGTTGCAGCATCAATCTGCCGACTGGATTGGCGGAACGGCGGCAGTAATCGAGCAGCGGCTCGATGCTTTGATAGCGCGTCGTCACTACGTCCTGCGCGAAGGCCGACAGCAGGTCGCGGAACGGCTGCAAGGGCAGGCGATATGCCGCGACGACTTGCGCCAGACGACGGAACAATGCGGTGCGCGGTTCGGCGTGCGCTGCGATGCGGTCGAGTTCCTCTTCATAGGCGGCCAATGCCGCGAGGCGTTGCGCCGGAGCGGCGTCGCCTTCGTCCGCCAGATCGTCGGCACTGCGCGCGAAGGCGTAGATCGCTTCGACCGCCGGACGCAGCCTGCGCGGCAGCAGCACGGACGCTACCGGAAAGTTTTCATAGTGATCGACAGGCATGATGCTCGACGGGAAAGGCGGCGCGATATTGCGGCGCCATATTAAATGAATACGCGGGCGCCGCGCCGCTGGCTGTAGTCAGACTGTCAAAAATCATCGCAGCCGACGCAAAATCCAGTAAAATCTCGGGTTGAAGTTGAAAAGCCGGTAACAAAGGCAGTGCAGGGCGACTCACATTCACTTCGTGGTCGCCCTTTGCTTTTGTGCTGCCGGCGCATCCTATCCCGCGAGGATGGCGAAATTGGTAGACGCACCAGGTTTAGGTCCTGACGCCAGCAATGGTGTGGGGGTTCGAGTCCCCCTCCTCGCACCACAGCATTCTTAATTTTTTGGACGATTCACATGGCAACTGCAGTCGAAACCCTCGAGAAACTCGAACGCCGCATCACCATCAACGTGCCGGTCGCTGACGTACAGGCAGAAGTGGAAAAGCGCCTGAAGGTTCGTGCGCGCACCGCCAAGGCTCCCGGCTTCCGTCCGGGCAAGGTGCCGATGAAAATGGTTGCGCAGCAATACGGCTATCAGATCGAAAACGAAGTGCTGAACGACAAGGTCGGCCGCGCTTTCAGCGAAGCGACCAGCGAGAACAATCTGCGCGTTGCCGGTTATCCGAAAATCGAGCCGAAGACCGAGGGCGCCGCGGAAGGCACGATCGCGTTCAATGCCACCTTTGAAGTCTATCCGGAAGTGAAGATGGGCGATCTGGCAGCGGCGGAAATCGAGAAGGCGACCGCAGAAGTAAGCGATGCCGAAATCGACAAGACCATCGACATCCTGCGCAAGCAGCGCGTGCACTACCACGTCAAGGGCGAGCAGAGCGCGCACGGCGACGGCGGCTCGGATCTGACGGCGAAGAACGGCGACCGCGTCACCATCGATTTCGTCGGCACCATCGACGGCGTCGAGTTCCAGGGCGGCAAGGCACAGGACTATGCATTCGTGTTGGGCGAAGGTCGCATGTTGCCGGAATTCGAGAACGGCACGCTTGGCCTGAAGGTCGGCGAGTCGCGCACCTTCCCGCTGGCTTTCCCTGAGGATTATCACGGCAAGGATGTGGCCGGCAAGACCGCGCAATTCACCGTCACGCTGAAGCAGATCGAATGGGCGCACATGCCGGAAGTCGACGCCGAATTTGCCAAGTCGCTCGGCATCGCCGACGGCGACCTGGGCAAGATGCGCGAAGACATCAAGAACAATCTCGAGCGTGAAGTGAAGGGCCGCCTGAAGGCCAAGGTCAAGGACAGCGTGATGGACGCGCTGTTGAAACTGGCCGAGCTCGACGTGCCGAAGGCGCTGGTCGACCAGGAAGTCGAACGCCTGGCGGAAATGACGCGCCAGGACATGGCGCAGCGCGGCATGAACGTCAAGGACGTGCCGTTCCCACCAGAACTGTTCACCGAGCAGGCAGTGCGCCGTGTGCGCCTCGGCCTGATCCTGGCGGAACTGGTCAAGGCCAACGAGCTGCAGGCGAAGCCGGAACAGGTCAGTGCGCAGGTCGAGGAGTTCGCGCAGAGCTACGAAGACCCGCAGCAGGTTATCAAGTATTATTTCAGCGATCGCAGCCGCCTGGCGGAGATCGAGGCTCTTGTATTGGAAGAAAACGTCGTCAATTACGTGCTGGGCAAAGCGAAAGTGACCGAGAAGCCGGTTGCCTTCGATGAACTGATGGGTAACAACGCACAAGGCTAATCAGTTGGGGACAGAGTAGCGCTACGCTGAATTCTGTCCCGCAAAGCGATAAGACTGGACAAAGTACGCTAGGTTTAATTGTCCCCAACTGATCAAACTGGAAAAAGGGAAAGCGCATGACCACAAGCATGATCCGTACTTCCGCACTCGACACCGATATGCTCGGCATGGTGCCGATGGTGATCGAGCAGAGCGGCCGCGGCGAGCGCGCATACGACATTTACTCGCGTTTGCTGAAGGAACGCGTGATTTTTCTGGTAGGCCCGGTCAACGACCACTCGGCCAACCTGATCGTCGCGCAGATGCTGTTCCTGGAAAGCGAAAATCCGGACAAGGATATCTCGCTGTACATCAATTCGCCGGGCGGTTCGGTTTCGGCCGGCATGGCGATTTACGATACGATGCAGTTCATCAAGCCGAACGTGTCGACGCTGTGCACCGGGCTGGCGGCATCGATGGGCGCATTCCTGCTGGCGGCGGGCGAAAAGGGCAAGCGTTTTTCGTTGCCGAATTCGCGCATCATGATCCACCAGCCGCTGGGCGGCGCGCAGGGACAGGCTGCGGATATCGAGATCCAGGCACGCGAGATCCTGTATCTGCGTGAACGTTTGAACAGTATTCTTGCCGAACGGACCGGAAAGTCTGTTGAAGAAATTGCCCGCGACACCGATCGCGACAACTTCATGTCGGCCGATGCGGCCGTGGCGTATGGCATGATCGACAAGGTCCTGACCAGCCGGGAATGATCTGACGCACACTTCATGCTCAGGGCGCCCGGCTTCGTTCCGGGCGTTTTGTTTTGGGGCTTGCTGTTGGCAAATTGCCATGCCGCACGGCGTGACGAATTGTCGATTCGCAGGTAATATCAATCCACCCCACTAATAGATAAGCACCATGTCAGACAAAAAATCCTCAAGCGGCGAAAAACTGCTCTATTGCTCCTTCTGCGGCAAGAGTCAGCATGAGGTCAAGAAGCTGATCGCCGGACCGTCCGTGTTTATTTGCGACGAGTGCATCGATCTGTGCAACGACATCATCCGCGACGAGGCTTCCAGCGCGGAAACCGTTGCGGGCAGCCCGCGCTCGGACTTGCCGACGCCGCAGGAACTCTGCGAATTGCTGGACCAGTATGTGATCGGCCAGCAGTCCGCCAAGCGCATCCTGGCGGTCGCGGTCTACAACCATTACAAGCGGCTGAAGCACCTCGGCAAGAAGGATGACGTGGAGTTGGCGAAGAGCAATATTCTGCTCGTCGGCCCGACCGGCTCCGGCAAGACCTTGCTGGCGCAGACGCTGGCGCGCACGCTGGATGTGCCTTTCTTGATCTCCGATGCGACCACGTTGACCGAAGCCGGTTATGTCGGCGAAGACGTCGAGAACATCATCCAGAAGCTGCTGCAGAACTGCAATTACGAAGTCGAGCGCGCGCAAAAGGGCATCGTCTACATCGACGAGATCGACAAGATCTCGCGCAAGTCGGACAACCCGTCCATCACGCGCGACGTGTCG
>DATMTZ010000035.1:0-4406 GCA_035563975.1 Oxalicibacterium sp.
GACGCGCGCGCCGTCCGGCGTGGCGATCATTGAGCGCAGGCGCATCGTGCTGTCCTCGATGGTGGCGTATGCCGCCAGCGGAATCTGGCAGCTGCCGCCGAAATTGCGCGACACGGTGCGTTCAGCCTCGACCGCCCGCGCGGTGGCTTGATGATTGAGCGGTGCCAGCCACTGCAGCAGGTCGTCGCGCTCGGCATGGATTTCGATCGCCATCGCGCCTTGTCCCGGCGCCGGCAGGCTTGCTTCCGGTTCGAGAAAGGCGCGGATGCGTTGCGGCAGGCCGAGGCGCTTGAGGCCCGCGGCGGCAAGGATGATCGCCGCATATTCGCCGCGATCCAGTTTGCCGAGACGCGTATCGAGATTGCCGCGCAGCGGCCTGATGGTCAGATGCGGATAACGCGCAGCGATGAGAGACTGCCGCCGCAGGCTGCTGGTGCCGACCACTGCACCGGGCGGCAGCGCATCGAGCGAGGCGTAGTCATTGGAGACGAAGGCGTCGCGCGGATCCTCGCGTTCGAGCACGGCGGCGAGACGAAACCCGTCCGGCAGCGTCATCGGCACATCCTTCAGCGAATGCACCGCCAGATCGGCGCGCCGCTCGGCAATCGCCACTTCCAGTTCCTTGACGAACAGGCCCTTGCCGCCGACCTTGGACAGCGTGCGATCGAGGATCTGGTCGCCGCGCGTGGTCATGCCGAGGATTTCTATCGAGCATTGCGGATATAATAAGGCCAGTTTTTCGCGCACATGCTCGGCCTGCCACATCGCGAGACGACTTTCACGCGAGGCGATCACGAGCTTTTGCGGAGAGGGAAATTTCAACACGGCTTCTTTCGATGGTTGTCGCCAGACGCATCGTCACATGCCAACGATCAGTGAAGCGCTTGTCCGGCTGTCGATGATTTCCGCACCTTCGGTGCGAGCTTGTCGATGGCAACGCGACTGGCGCGAAGCGATTCGAGCTTGGAAAAATTCCTGGAAGTCTATCATGCGATCCGCTACAGAATTACCGTGGCGTGGCGCCGATATCTCTGTCAACAAACCAGCTGATTGCATTTCTCCACCATGGTCAAAAAAATCCAGTCCTCGCCCCGCACCGACACCTCGGCAACGAACAAGGATGCGCCGCTGAAGGAAGATATTCGCCTGCTCGGCCGCCTGCTCGGCGATGTGCTGCGCGACCAGCAAGGCGACGAAGCATTCGAAGTGGTGGAGACGATACGCCAGACCGCCGTGCGCTTTCGCCGTGAAGCGGATCCGCAGGCCGGCGCCGAACTCAACAAGCTGCTGAAGAAACTCACACGCGAACAGACCATTTCGGTGGTGCGCGCCTTCTCGTATTTTTCGCACCTGGCCAACATCGCGGAAGACCAGCACCAGAACCGCAGCCGCCGCGCCAGCCTGCTGTCGGGCGAGCCGCTGGACGAACCGGGCGTAGCCTCCGCGCTGGAAAGGCTGGCGGAAGCCGGCGTCACCCGCGCCACCGTGCGCAAGTTCTTCAACGAGGCGCTGATTTCGCCGGTGCTGACCGCGCACCCGACCGAGGTGCAGCGCAAGAGCATCCTGGACGCCGAGCACGACATCGCGCGTCTGCTGGCTGCGCGGGATCTGCCGATGACGGCGCGCGAACGCGCCGCGAATACCGAGATGCTGCATTCGCACGTCACCAGCCTGTGGCAGACGCGCCTGCTGCGCTACACCAAGCTGACCGTTGCCGACGAAATCAACAACGCGCTGTCGTATTACCAGATCACCTTCCTGCGCGAACTGCCCGCGCTGTACGCCGACATCGAGGCCGAGATTGCCGAACAGTTTCCGCAGCGCGGCGGCAGCCATGCGCATCATGAAGTACAGCCATACGTGCAGATGGGCAGCTGGATCGGCGGCGATCGCGACGGCAATCCGAACGTCAATGCCGACACCATGCGCTACGCGCTGGCGCGCCACTCGACCACCATCCTCGAGTTCTACCTGGAAGAAGTGCATGCGCTCGGCGCAGAACTGTCGGTCTCGACCTTCCTCGCCGGCGTCAGTCCCGAAGTGCAGGCGCTGGCCGACATGTCGACCGATCATTCGCCGCACCGCGAAGACGAGCAATACCGCCGCGCGCTGATCGGCATCTACGCGCGCCTGGCTGCCACCGCCCGCCTGCACGGTTCGATCAACGTGCTGCGGCGCGACGTCAGCCCGGCCACGCCATACGCCGCGCCGGAAGAATTCGCGCGCGATCTGCAAACGCTGATCGATTCGCTGCGCACGCACCACGGCGGCGCGCTGACCAAGCCGCGTCTGGACACGCTGCGCCGCGCAGTCGACATTTTCGGTTTCCATCTGGCGACGCTGGACATGCGCCAGAGTTCGGACGTGCACGAGCGCGTGCTGGCCGAGCTGTTCGCGCGTTCGCACGTGGAATCGAGCTACGCCGACCTGCCGGAAGAAAGCAAGATCGAACTGCTGCTGTCCGAACTGGCCAAGCCGCGCCTGCTGTTTTCGCCCTACCTCAGGTATTCGGACGAAACCACGTCCGAACTGAACGTGCTGCGCACGGCGCACGAAATCCGCAAGAAATACGGCGCGCGCGCGATCCGCAACTACATCATCTCGCACACCGAAACCGTGTCCGACCTGCTGGAAGTCTTCCTGCTTCAGCGTGAAACCGGCCTGCTGCGCGTCGGCGACGACAATGTCTCGGGTGCGTCGGACGAACTGATGGTGATCCCGCTGTTCGAAACCATCCCCGACCTGCGCCTGGCCGCCACCATCATGGAAAAGATGATGGCGATTCCGCTGGTGCGCGGCTTGATCGCCAAGCAGGGCAACCTGCAGGAAGTCATGCTCGGTTATTCCGATTCGAACAAGGATGGCGGCTTCCTGACCTCGAACTGGGAACTGTACAAGGCCGAGCTGCGCCTGGTCGAAGTCTTCAACCGCGCCGGCGTCAAGCTGCGTCTGTTCCACGGCCGCGGCGGCAGCGTCGGCCGCGGCGGCGGTCCGAGCTACGATGCGATCGTCGCGCAACCGATGGGCACGGTGAACGGCCAGATCCGCCTGACCGAACAGGGCGAGATCATCGCTTCCAAATTCTCGAACCCGGAAATCGGCCGCCGCAACCTCGCGCTGCTGGTCGCCGCCACGCTGGAAGCAAGCCTGATGCCGCATCCGACCGACAGCAAGCATGCAAAAAAGCTGGCCGAATTCGAAAGCGTGATGAGCGAACTGTCGGAGCTGGCCTACCACGCCTATCGCGACCTGGTGTACGAGACGCCCGGTTTCACCGACTACTTCTTCTCGGCCACGCCGATCGCCGAAATCGCCGAACTCAACATCGGCTCGCGCCCTGCCTCGCGCAAGGCCAGCCGCCGCATCGAGGATTTGCGCGCGATTCCCTGGGGCTTTTCCTGGGGCCAGTGCCGTCTGCTGCTGCCGGGCTGGTACGGCTTCGGCAGCGCGATCGAGACCTGGCTGTCGCAAGGCGGCAGCAACAAGGCCAAGCGCACCGCGACGCTGCGCGCGATGTTCAAGGAATGGCCGTTGTTTGCCACGCTGCTGTCCAACATGGACATGGTGATGTCGAAGACCGACCTGGCGGTGGCCTCGCGTTACTCGGAAATGGTGGCGGACAAGAAGCTGCGCAACAGCATCTTCAAGCGCATCGTCGACGAGCACGAACGCGTGTCGGCCAGCCTGACGCTGATCACCGGCCGCAAGGACCGCCTCGCGAACAACCCGTCGCTGGCGCGTTCGATCAAGCATCGCTTCGCCTATCTCGACCCGCTGAACCACCTGCAGGTCGAGCTGATCAAGCGTCATCGCACAGCGATGCGCAATGGCCAGGTCGATGATCGCGTACGCCGCGGCATCCATCTGTCGATCAACGGTATTGCGGCTGGGTTGCGGAATACGGGTTGACTGTCGTTCCGCATGAGTAAAAAAGGGGAAGCGTTGCTTCCCCTTTTTATTTCACATCCGATCATCAAGCTCCAGCGTTTTCTATTTCACCAGCGCCTTCACCGCCGGCCACTGCCGGCGTGAAATCGGCAAACGGTCGTCTATGCCGCGCAGGATCACCTGCCACGATTCCTGCGCCCTTTCGCTGTCGCTTTCGGCATCGACCGCGTGCGTGCCGCGCTCGACGCCGAGGATCGCATCGCGCGCCACCAGCGCATTGCGATGCACACGGATGAAGGTGGCGGCGAACTCCTGCTCCAGCGACTGCAGCGACGCCTCCAGCAGATATTCGCGTTCGCGCGTGCGCAAGGTGATGTACTTGGCTTCGGCCTTCAGGTACAGGACCTCGGCCACCGGCACCAGCAGCAGCCGGCCGCGTTCCTGCACCGAAAAATTCCGGCGCGGCGCATTCAATGCGCATCACCGGCCAGTTCAACGGCGTACTGACGGGCAAGGGG
>DATMTZ010000036.1:0-4477 GCA_035563975.1 Oxalicibacterium sp.
CTATCGACGATCGTCGATGCAGATGAAATCGTCGTACTGGAACGTGGGCATGTTGTGGAGCGTGGCAGTCACGCGGACTTGTTGAAGCAGCGCGGTTTCTATTCGCGGCTCTGGCTGTTGCAGCAACGCATGGACAGGGACAACGCGGCGCGTGCTGCCGAAGTACCGGAGCCGGCAGTGGAACTTCATTGATCGTGCAAGCGATGTACAGGCTGACAGCCACCACCTGAAAGGAAGTCATGCGGCCCTTGAACATACTGACCTGGCACACGCACGGCAGCTATCTCTATTACCTCAGTCAGGCGCCGCACAATTTCTACGTCGTATCAAAACCGGGCCGCCCGCCTGGTTACGGCGGACGCTGCGGTCATATGCCGTGGGGCGACAATGTGATCGACATGCCTGCCGATCAAGTCAAACACCAGCAGTTCGACTGCATCGTCTATCAGGACGACCACCAGTATCTGCGTGACCGTTTCGAATATCTGACAGAAGCGCAGCGCGCGCTGCCGCAGATCTACATTGAGCACGATACGCCGCGCGAACATCCGACCGACATGCAGCACATCGTCGACACATCCGATGTGTTGCTCGTGCATGTGACGCACTTCAATGCGCTTATGTGGGATAGCAGACAGACGCCGGTGCGCGTGATCGAACATGGTGTGATCGTGCCGGAAGCTGTGCGGTATCGCGGCGAACACGAGCGCGGACTGGTTGTCATCAACGATCTCGCCACGCGCGGACGGCGTCTCGGCGGCGATGTCTTCGCAAGCGTGCGCGCGCAGGTTCCGCTGGATCTTGTCGGCATGGGTGCCGAAAAGCTCGGCGGGCTTGGCGAGGTGCAACACGATCGCCTTCCCGCTTTCACCGCCGACTACCGCTTCGTCTTCAACCCGATCCGCTACACCAGCCTCGGTCTGGCGGTGATCGAAGCGATGATGATCGGCGTGCCGTTGGTGGCGCTCGCCACCACCGAAATGGCGACGGTGATCGAGAACGGCAAGTCGGGCTTTGCGGACACCAATGTGTCGGCACTGGTCGATGGCATGCACGCATTGCTGCGCGACCCTGCATTGGCGCGCCAGCTCGGCGAGCAAGGCCGCCGGCGCGCGATGGAACGTTTCGACATACGGCGCTTTGTCGCCGACTGGAATGCAGCACTGGCAGACGTCACCGGAATCGGCGTGCCGCACGCCCGTGTTGCCTGAATCAAAGAACGATATGAAGGACGCGAGTTCACGCGGGGCTGCTGTCGCCCGCGGAGCCGTCCAAACCGGAGGGGATGTAATGCAGGGTTTTACCAGCTATCTTGTCGACGCGGCTCTGGCAAGGCACGCCGTGCAATTGTGCCTGCCGACGATCGAGTCATCGATGAACAGCCGCGAGGCGGGCGCCAGCGGCTTTCTCTATATCGTCGTCATGCGTCCCGGCTTTACGCCGGCGCACGGCAGCTTCGCCGAAGCGATCCTGTATGAACATGCGGTCGGCGATCCAGCCAAATGGGACGCCGACTATGCGCAGTTTGCGCGCGGCAAGGCCGAACTCAGCTGGCGCACCGGCATGGACTCGCATCTGGTGCAGCAGCAAAAACCCCATCTTCTGAGCGAAGGCGATTCGCTGCTGTGGGGCGGCGTCGCAATGCACGACTTCATCGTTGCCGTCAGCGGCGCCGATCCGTGGTTCGACGAAGCCTTCGCCGGTTCCGTCCTGATGTTCCTGCGCGCGCTGACAAAAAAAGCGTTGAACGAACACAGCGGCAAACCCTGGCTGGGAGCAGCCGCATGAAGCCCCGCCGTTTGCGCGCCGATGTATTGCATACGCCGCATGCCTTCTTTCACCGCGCAGCCCTGTGCCCAAGCATGGCATCGGGCCGGCGTGCGATTCTTTCCACGGTCAGCCCACTGTCCTGCGCGCACTTGCAGCAAGGTGCCGATCATTTTGTCAAGAAGGTGCCGCCATGCTGAAAATCGCGCTTGTCAGCGATCACGCATCGCCGCTTGCCGCACCAGGCAGCGTCGACTGCGGCGGACAGAATGTCTATGTCGCTCACGTGGCGATCGAACTCGCCCGGCTGGGTTACGAGGTCGACGTATTCACCCGCCGCGATTCACCAATGCAGAAGGAAGTCGTGCGCTGGCGTGACAACATCCGCGTCATCCACGTCGCAGCCGGACCGGCCCGCATCATTCCCAAAGAGCAGATCCTGCCGTACATGTCCGTGTTCGCGCGCTTCATGATCGACTTCATGCGCGCGGAAACCACGGCCTACGACCTGGTGCACGCCAACTTCTTCATGTCGGGTCTGGTGGCGCAGCAGATCAAGCAGGCGCTCGGCATTCCCTATGTGATCACGTTTCACGCGCTGGGCCTGATTCGGCGGCTGTCGCAAGGCGCGGCTGACGGTTTCCCGCGCGAGCGCGTCGATATCGAAAGACAGTTGATGCAGGAAGCCGACCGCGTCATCGCCGAATGTCCGCAGGACCGGCTCGACATGGAACGGCACTACGGCGCGTCTCGCCGCAATATCGAGATCGTTCCCTGCGGCTTCGATCCGCATGAGTTGCGGCCGGTGCGCGACGAAGCGCGCCAGCGGCTCGGACTCGACCGCGACGAGTTCATCGCGCTGCAGCTCGGCCGCATGGTGCCGCGCAAGGGCGTCGACAACGTCATCGAAAGCCTGGCCATGCTGCGCGACCGCCATGGTATCCGCGCGCGCCTGCTGGTAGTAGGAGGCGAAGCGCCGAACGGACGTCTGCAGGATTGTCCCGAATTGGCGCGTCTGATGGCGCTGAGCGCTTCACTTGGCCTGGACGAACAGGTCGATTTCATCGGCCAGAAAGCGCGCGACGAACTCAGCTGGTACTACAGCGCCGCCAATGTCTTCGTCACGACGCCGTGGTATGAACCCTTCGGCATCACGCCGCTGGAAGCGATGGCGTGCGCGACGCCGGTGATCGGCTCCGCCGTCGGCGGTATCAAAACCACGGTACTGGAAGGCGAGACCGGCTATCTGGTACCGCCGAAGAATCCCGAGGCGCTGGCCGAACGCCTGGCCTTGTTGCATGACGATCCGGAGCATGCGCGACTGCTCGGCGAAGCCGGATGCCGTCGCGCACACCAGTTCTATACATGGCGCAGCGTTGCCGAACGCATCGCCGCGCTCTACGAAAAACTCGCCGGCCGCACCGTTGCGCTGGCTTCCTCCGCCGGCATGCCGACCGCAGTTCAGGCCACTGCCCTTGTCCAGAATTTCAACTCGTTACGGGAAACATGAAATGGGAAACATGATGGAAAGTCTCGGCCTGACCGAGAGCATGAAAGATCAGAGCCTGTCCGGTAAAACCATCCTCGTCACCGGCGGCGCCAGCGGCCTCGGTTCCGCGCTGTGCCGCCTGCTGGCGGCATCCGGCGCCAACATCGCGGTCGGCGATCTGCCTGACCGGGCATCTGCCTTCGCTCAGACGCTGGAAGCCAACGGAGGCCGCATACACGGCATGGGCTTCGATGTCGGCGATCCCGCCTCCGCGGAAAAGGCAGTCGCCGATACGATCAAGGAATTCGGCCGGCTCGACGTGCTGATCAACAATGCCGGCACCGACAAGACGCTGTCGATGGGCGAGCTGAGCACGGACGACTGGCTGCGCGTCATCAACACCAACCTGAATGGCCCCTTCCTGATGGCGAAGTTCGCGTCGGAACATATGAAGAAAGCCGGCGGCGGACACATCGTCAACATCGCGTCCACCGCCGCCAAGCGCGCATGGCCGAACGCATCGGCCTATCACGCCAGCAAATGGGGTTTGCTCGGCCTGTCGCACGCGATGCACGCGGAGCTGCGCGCCGAGAATATCCGCGTCACCGCAGTGGTGGTCGGCGGCATGCGCACGCCCTTCCTGCTCGATCGCTTTCCCGATATCGACGAAAGCAAGCTGCAGGACCCGATGAATGTCGCGCGCGCGGTGAAGTCGGCGCTGCTGCTGCCGGAAGATTCGGTCATTGCCGAAATCACCGTACTGCCGCTGCAGGAAACTTCCTGGCCTTGACGGGGAAACCAGCATGAAAGCGAAGGCGGTCTTTCTCGACAAGGACGGTACGCTGATTCACAACGTACCGTACAACGTGGATCCGGAACAAGTCACGCTATCGCCTTTTGCCGGAGATGGTTTGCGTCTGATGCAGCAGCTTGGCTACAAGCTGTTCGTCATCAGCAACCAGCCGGGCGTTGCAATGGGCCACTTCGACGAATCCCAGCTCGACGCGGTGTGGCAGCGGCTCGACAGCTTGCTGCTGGAGGAAGGCGTGAAGCTGGTGCAGTGCTACTACTGCCCGCATCATCCCGAAGGCATCGTGCGTCCGTATTCGCGCGTGTGCGATTGCCGCAAACCGGGGCCGGGGCTGCTGCTGCGCGCTGCAGCTCAGCACAACATCGATCTCGGCGCGTCCTGGATGATCGGCGATATTCTGAACGACGTCG
>DATMTZ010000037.1:0-7965 GCA_035563975.1 Oxalicibacterium sp.
TAGGATCGGCAGGAACAGGTCCGCATCGCGCGCGGTATCGGTGCGGCGCGGATCGGCGACGATCATCTTCATCTGCGGATTCTTGCGGCGCGCTTCCTCGATGCGCCGATACAGGATCGGATGTGCATACGCCGTATTGGAACCGACGATGAAAATCAGGTCGGCGAGATCGATATCTTCGTAGCAGGCCGGCGGCGCATCGGCGCCCAGCGTCTGCTTGTAGCCGGCCACCGCGCTCGACATGCACAGGCGCGAATTGGTGTCGATATTGTTGGTGCCGATCAGGCCCTTCGCCAGCTTGTTGAAGACGTAATAGTCCTCCGTCATCAGCTGGCCCGAGATGTAAAAGCCGACGCTGTCAGGCCCGTGGTCGGCAATCGTTTCGGCAAACCTGTTCGCCAGAAAATCGAGCGCCGCATCCCAGGATGCACGCTCGCGATCGAGTCCGCGTACAAAGCGCATTTCCGGATACAGCGCGCGCGCCTGCTGCTGCAATGCGGGCCGCGTGCTCAGGTGCAGCGTGCTGCCCTTGGTGCACAGGCGGCCGAAATTGGCGGGGTGATCCGGGTCCCCGCGCACGCCGACGATCTGCTGGCCGTCGGTTTGCACGATGACGCCACAGCCGACGCCGCAGTAGCAGCAGGTCGCCCTGGTTTCGGTCAGCGTCGATACCCCAGTTCCAACCGGTACTGCAGAAGCGCTCGCTTCACTCATGCTGCCGCCAATCCTTTCGCCACATCAGATGGTGCGTTCAGTTCACGCAGGTCCAGCGCAACCTCGCCGTTCTCGACTTTCACGGCGAAGCGCTGCGTGCATCCGTCATCCGGTGCGACGGCGCAGCCGGATTGCAGTTCGATGTTCCAGTTATGCAGCGGGCAGGCGACGCGCTCGCCGAACACGATGCCCTGCGACAGCGGACCGCCCTTATGCGGACATTTGTCCAGCAATGCGAATATCCTGTCTTCGCTGTTGCGGAAGATGGCGACGTTGGTCTGTCCCGGGCGCTGCACCACGCGCGAACCGAGCACCGGGATATCGTCCACGCGGCAGATTACTTTCCATTCATTTGACATCTTGTTCTTCCTTTAGTGTGATCGCGCAGTGGAAATGCATCAAACGCTCAATGGCGCAAACTGGCGCGTATCGACTTGCGCCATTTCCGGCTCGTGCCACGGATCAGCTTCGCCCTCCAGCGAAAACAGCAAGCGTTCGTACAAGGCCTTGCGATTTTCCGTGTCGTCCAGCACCTTCTGCTTGACGTGGTCCATGCCGACACGGCCAACGTAATGCACGGTTCGTTCGAGATACCATCCCTCCTCGCGATACAGCTGCAGGAAGGCGCCCGCATATTCGAGCACCTCTTCGTGTGTCTTCAGCTTGACGAGAAACTGCGCAACTTCGGTCTTGATGCCGCCATTGCCGGCGATATAGATTTCCCAGCCCGAATCGACACCGATCACGCCGACGTCCTTGATGCCTGCCTCGGCGCAGTTGCGCGGACAGCCGGACACGGCGAGCTTGACCTTGTGCGGTGCGTACATGCGCGCCAGCTGATGTTCGAGCTCCTGGCCCATGCGCGTCGAATCCTGCGTGCCGAAACGGCACCATTCGGAACCGACGCAGGTCTTCACCGTGCGCAAACCCTTCGCATACGCCAGGCCGGACGGCATGCCGAGGTCCTGCCAGACGTTGCGCAAGTCTTCCTTCTTCACGCCTAGCAGGTCGATGCGCTGGCCGCCGGTGACTTTCACGGTCGGAATCTTGTACTTGTCGACCACGTCGGCAATGCGGCGCAGTTCGCTTGAATTCGTCTCGCCGCCCCACATGCGCGGAATCACCGAAAAGCTGCCGTCCTTCTGGATGTTCGCGTGCGCGCGCTCGTTGATGAAGCGCGATTGCGGATCGTCCTTTGCTTCGTGCGGCCAGGTCGAGATCAGGTAATAGTTGATGCCCGGGCGGCAGCTTGCACAGCCGTTGGGCGTGCGCCATTCCATGAACTTCATCGTCTCGGCCACCGTCAGCAGTTTGTTGGCCTTGATCGCATCGCGCACTTCCTGGTGCGTGTGGTCGGTGCAGCCGCACATCGGCTTGACCTTGCTGGCAGACGAATAATCGCCGCCGGCGGTCGCCATGATGATCTGCTCGACCAGTCCGGTGCAGGAGCCACAGGAGGCGGATGCCTTCGTGTGCTTGCGCACGTCCTCGATCGTGAACAAGCCCTTCTCCTTGATCGCCTTCACGATCGTGCCCTTGCACACGCCGTTGCAGCCGCACACTTCCGCGTTGTCCGGCATCGCGGCCGCCTTGCTGAAACCTTCGTGGCCGGTGTCGCCCGGGCGGCTCAGGTTGGCTTCGCCGAACATCAGCGTATCGCGGATTTCGCCGACGTCCTTGCCTTCGCGCAGCATGCTGAAATACCAGCTGCCGTCGACGGTGTCGCCGTACAGGCAGGCGCCGACCAGCTTGTTGTCCCGCAGGACCAGCTTCTTGTAGACGCCGCCGATCGGATCGGACAGCATGATTTCCTCGGTGCCTTCGCCGCCGATAAAGTCGCCGGCGGAGAACAGATCGATGCCGGTGACTTTCAACTTCGTGGACGTCACCGAACCCTGATAACGGCCGATGCCGAAGTTCGCCAGATGGTTCGCGCACACCTTCGCCATCTCGAACAGCGGCGCCACCAGGCCATACGCGGTGCCGCGATGGTTCACGCATTCGCCGACCGCGTACACGCGCGGATCGTAGGTCTGCATCGTGTCGTTGACGACGATGCCGCGGTTGCAATAGATGCCGGCCGACTCGGCCAGCGCGGTGTTCGGGCGTATGCCGACCGCCATCACCACCAGCTGCGCCGGGATTTCGCTGCCGTCGGCAAAGCGCACTGCCTTGACGCGACCTTGTTCGTCGCCCAGCAATTCCCGCGTATTCTTGCCAAGCAGGAAGGACAGGCCGCGGTCTTCCAGCGACTTCTGCAGCATCTTGCCGGCCGTGTGATCGAGCTGACGCTCCATCAGCGTATCGGGCAGGTGCACCACGGTGACATCCATGCCGCGCAGCTTCAGTCCGTTGGCGGCTTCCAGACCCAGCAGACCGCCGCCGATCACGACCGCATGCTTGTATTTGGTAGCCGCCTCGATCATCGCGTTGGTGTCATAGATATCGCGATAGCCGATCACGCCATCCAGCTCCTTGCCCGGCACCGGCAGCATGAAGGGATTGGAACCGGTTGCCAGCAGCAGCCTGTCGTATTCGGCGGTCGTACCGTCTTCCGCGATTACGAGACGTTTGACGCGATCGATCTTCGCGATCTTCTTGCCAAGATGCAGCGTGATGCCGTTTTCTTCGTACCAGTCGACATCGTTCAGCATGATGTCCTTCACCGTCTGCTCGCCGGCCAGCACCGGCGACAGCAGAATGCGGTTGTAGTTGGCGTAAGGCTCGGCGCCGAACACGGTGATGTCATATAGATCGGATGCGATCTTCAGCAATTCCTCCAGCGTGCGCACGCCCGCCATCCCGTTTCCCACCATGACCAGTTTCATCTTTTTCATTGCTGCATCCCAAAGAAGAGTTGTTCCCGATCCTTAATAAGCAAAACAGATGCCAGTTTGTTTTTGTGCGGGAAGAGATGTGCGATCGGACAGACAATGCGATTTCGCACCACCAACTGTTCCATCGCGCACTTCGGCGGTGCGCATGCTGAATGCGATGCGCGCTTCTCGCGCATTTCCTGCACGTTGCATGCAGCTTCCTTGTTGCAAGTGATCTGAATCGGAGTGGCATGCCGCTTGCATATTTGTTCGCGTTCACATCACTCGCGAGTTCTCATGCAAACCTCATCATTCTGGAAAGCCGGCCATACGCCGACATTGCTTGCCTCTTTTTTCTATTTCGATCTCAGTTTCATGGTGTGGGTCATCCTCGGTCCGCTAGCCGTGCAAATCGCAGCCGACATCGGACTGACGCCTGCACAAAAAGGATTGATGGTCGCGACGCCGCTGCTCGCCGGCGCGATGCTGCGCATCGTGATGGGGGTGCTGGTCGATCACCTGCAGCCAAAGAAGGCCGGCATCATCGGCCAGCTTGTTGTGATGCTGGGGTTGTTATGGGCCTGGCTGGGCGACATGCATCACTATCATGCAGTGCTGGCTTTGGGCATGATTCTTGGCGTGGCGGGCGCTGCATTCTCGGTCGCGCTGCCGCTCGCGTCGCGCTGGTATCCGCCGGAACATCAGGGCATGGCGCTCGGCATTGCCGGCGCCGGCAACTCCGGTACCGCACTGGCCGCACTGTTCGCCCCCTCGCTTGCGATGGCATTCGGCTGGCCGAATGTGTTTGGCTTGTGCCTGATCCCGCTGGGCGTCGCCTTTATTGTTTATATGGTGTTTGCCAAGGATCCGCCGTCAGCGCCGTCGCCCAAATCGCTCAGTTCCTATCTGAACGTGTTGAAGGATCGCGATGCATGGTGGTTCATGTTCTTCTATAGCGTGACCTTCGGCGGTTTTTCCGGTCTTGCTTCGTCGTTGACCATCTATTTCAACGGGCAATACGGTCTGTCGCCCGTGCATGCGGGCTATTTCACTGCCGCCTGCGTATTCGCGGGATCGGTTGTGCGTCCCTTTGGCGGCCGGCTTGCAGATCGCATCGGCGGCATCAAGACCCTGTCGATAATGTACATGCTGGCCGCCGGCTTTTTGCTGGTCGCCAGCACAGGCCTGCAATCGGCATGGGCGGCAGCCAGCATCTTCGTGCTGGCGATGCTGTCGCTCGGCACCGGCAATGGCGCCGTATTCCAGCTGGTGCCGCAGCGCTTTCGCAGGGAGATCGGCGTGATGACTGGCCTGGTCGGCATGGCGGGCGGCGTGGGCGGCTTCTATCTCGCCTCCAGTCTCGGCTATTCGAAGCAACTGACCGGCAGCTATCAGGGTGGCCTGATCGTGTTCGCCCTGCTGGCGATCATCGCACTGCTTGGTCTCAGCTTTGTCAAGAATCGCTGGCGCATGACCTGGGGAAGCGCCGCGATGACGAGCGCCAAGATCTGATCCGGTTGAGGTAGGACTTCGCCAGCTGCCGCCTTTGGCGAACGGCATGCATGGCACGCGGTGGAAGCGCTTTCCACCGCGTTCGCTTTCTGCTGCCTGACTATTAACCATTCAACAAAGCCCGGATCGTCAGCAAGGATGTCGAGGCAAATACGCTACAATCGCAGGCAGAAACGAATCGTCCGGCACACGCCACCTCACACATTCTCCATGCTCGTTCTCGGTATCGAATCCTCCTGTGACGAAACGGGGCTCGCCCTGTATGACACGCGTCGCGGCCTGCTCGGCCACGCCTTGCATTCGCAGGTGAAGATGCATGAGGAATACGGCGGTGTCGTACCGGAGCTGGCATCACGCGATCACATCCGCCGCGCCATTCCGCTGATGGAGCAGGTGTTCGCACAAAGCGGCGTACAACATGCGGATGTCGATGCGATCGCCTACACGCAAGGTCCCGGGCTGGCCGGCGCATTGCTGGTCGGTGCATCGGTGGCCTGCGGCCTCGGCCTCGCGCTCGACAAACCTGTGCTGGGCGTCCATCACCTGGAAGGCCATCTGCTGTCGCCGCTGCTGGCGAGCGATCCGCCGGAATTTCCTTTCGTCGCCTTGCTGGTATCGGGCGGCCACACACAACTGATGCGCGTCGACGGCGTCGGCCAATATGAAATGCTGGGCGAAACGGTGGACGACGCAGCAGGCGAAGCCTTCGACAAATCGGCCAAGCTGCTCGGGCTCGGCTATCCGGGCGGCCCGGCGATTTCACGCATGGCGGAATTCGGCGATCCGAACGCCTATACGTTGCCGCGCCCGATGCTGCATTCGAAAAATCTGGACTTCAGTTTTTCCGGTCTGAAAACTGCGGTGCTGACGGTGGTGAAGAATCATCCGGCCAACATCTGTGAACAGGACAAGGCCAACATCGCGCGCGCGTTCGTCGATGCGATCGTCGACGTGCTGACCGCGAAATGCATGAAGGCATTGAAGGAGACAGGCCTGACGCGCCTGGTCATCGCCGGCGGCGTCGGCGCCAATATGCAGTTGCGCGAATCGCTGAATGCGGCCGCCTCGAAGAAGCGCTTCAAGGTCTTCTATCCGGAACTGGAATTCTGCACCGACAATGGCGCGATGATTGCCTTCGCGGGTGCGATGCGGCTGCAGCTGAATCCGGATGCGGCGAAACGCGACTACGCGTTCAATGTGCGTCCGCGCTGGCCGCTGGACAGCATTGCGCTGCCCTGAGTTCGCGTTCTACTTCTTCTTGCTGCCGATCCGGCTTTCCTTGCCCGCGATCAGGTTGGCGATGTTCTTGCGATGCCGCATGATCAACAGCACGCTCATTGCGGTGACAGCCAATACAATCGGGCTTGCCGTCCCCAACATCAAGGCGCAATAAAACGGCGCGAAGACACTGGCAACCAATGCCGCCAGTGATGAATAACGGAATGCATACGCAATCACCAGCCAGGTGATCAGCGTCGCAACACCCAGCCACAGATTCAGCGCCAGCAGCACACCCAGTGCGGTCGCCACACCCTTGCCGCCGATGAAGCGGAAGAAGATCGGCCACAAGTGACCGATGAAAACCGCGATCGCGACCAGCGCGATGCCAACTTCCGTCACCCCGTATGAATGCCCGATGCATTTGGCCAGCAGCACCGCGACCACGCCTTTCAGCGCATCGCCGAGCAGGGTGAGGATCGCCGCCTTCTTGCTGCCGCTGCGCAGCACGTTGGTGGCGCCCGGATTCTTCGAGCCATAGCTGCGCGGATCTTCCAGCCCCAGCATCCTGCTGACGACGACGGCAAAGGAAACCGAGCCGATCAGATAGGCCGCGACGACAAATAAGGCAGTGATCATATAAACCTTGTTGATTAATCTTCCAGTGCGCAGTTGACCGGCGCGGCCGATAGCGACTGGGTGAGAACGACAGGCGCAATGCCGACCAGATAACCGCGCCGTCCGCCGTTGATGTAAATGCGTTCGAGACCGAGAATGCTCTGCTCGACGTAAACCGGCATCGCCTTGCGCGTGCCGAAGGGCGAGGTGCCGCCGATCAGGTAACCGGAATGGCGATTCGCCACTTCCGGCCTGCACGGCTCGACCGACTTGCAACCGATCTGGCGTGCCAGATTCTTGGTCGACACCTTGCGGTCGCCGTGCATCAGCACCACCAGCGGTTTTGCCGCCTCATCCTGCATGATCAGCGTTTTCACCACATGATGTTCATCGACCCCGAGTTCGCGCGACGACACCTCGGTGCCGCCATGTTCCTCGTAATCGTAAGGATGTTCCGAAAATGCAATGCCGTGCCGCTTCAGCCACTGCGTCGCCGGCGTTTCGGAAACATGCTCTTTTTTTGCCATGCGTGTTACGCTCGTTTCAAAATGGAGCACATTATGCAACAAGAACTTCGTTTTGCGACCTTCAATGTGTGCAATCTGGCGCTGCCCGGCGTGAAGTTCTACGAAGACCAGATTCCGTATTCGCAGGAAGACTACGAAGCGAAGACGGCCTGGATTGCACAACAGCTCGACCGCCTCGATGCCGACGTGATCGGCCTGCAGGAAATCTTTTCGCAGGCAGCGTTGCGGCATGCGCTGTCCAAGACAAAAAACTATCAGAACGCGCAGCATATCGGCTTCGATCCCGATCCGGCCGCCGATCATCTGACGCCGAGCGTGGCGCTGATTTCCCGGCTGCCGGTAATCGGCGATGGCGAGGCGCTGACACAATTGCCGCACGGCTTGCGCATCGCCCTGCCCGGCGTGCAGCAGCCGCTGGCGCGTTTCACGCGCCCCATCCTTCGCGCGTGCATCCAGGCCAGACCCGGCCTGCAGATACAGGTTTTCGTGTGCCACCTGAAATCCAAGATGCCCGACTATCGCGCCGACGTAACCGGCGATCATCCGGACCAGACCGGCGT
>DATMTZ010000038.1:0-7891 GCA_035563975.1 Oxalicibacterium sp.
GCGCGGCACGCTACCGGGAGATTTCAGGATTCTGCTGTTGGGGACCGAGGCCGGCGGCGGCACGTCCGAATACTGCTTGACGCCTTTTTCGTTCAGCCACACGTATTGCGCCATGGCGGCGGTGGCGCAGCCGAAAAGAGCGAAGGCGGCGACGGCATGTTGCAGGCGGGGCATGGGTTTCTCCATGTTCGGTGGCGATGTCGCATTTCGCCATGCTTCTTTCCCGCTGTCAACGCCGCGGCGGACGAGGCAGACGGATTTCTGTATAATTCGCTTTTGCGCCAATAGGAAAACAACTATGCGTCTACTTCAAAAGGCACTCACATTCGATGACGTGCTGCTGGTCCCGGCCCACTCCGATATTCTCCCCAAAGATACTTCCCTGGCCACGCGCCTGACCCGCAACATCACGCTGAACATTCCGCTGCTGTCGGCGGCGATGGATACGGTAACGGAAGCGCGGCTGGCGATCACGATGGCGCAAGAGGGGGGTATCGGCATCATCCACAAGAACCTGACGGCCAAGGAGCAGGCGCGTGAAGTGGCGAAGGTCAAACGCTTCGAATCCGGCGTCGTGCGCGATCCGATCACGATTCCGCCAACGATGAAGATCCGCGACGTCATCGCGCTGTCGCAACAGCATGGCATCAGCGGTTTTCCGGTGGTGGAAGGCAAGACCGTGGTCGGCATCATCACCAATCGCGACCTGCGTTTCGAAGAAGAGCTGGACGCGCCGGTCAGCGCCAAGATGACGCCGCGCGACAAGCTGGTCACCGTCAAGGATGGCGCCGACCTGCTGGAAGCCAAGCGCCTGATGAACAAGCATCGCCTGGAGCGCGTGGTCGTGGTCAATGACGCGTTCGAGCTGCGCGGCCTGATCACCGTGAAGGATATCCAGAAAGCGACCGAACATCCGATGGCGTCGAAAGACAGCCTCGGCAAACTGCGCGTTGGCGCCGCGGTCGGCGTCGGCGCCGACAACGACGAGCGCGTCGATCTTCTGGTGAAAGCGGGCGTCGACGTGATCGTGGTCGATACCGCGCATGGGCATTCGAAGGGCGTGCTGGACCGCGTGCGCTGGATCAAGGACAACTACAAGGGCGTCGATGTCATCGGCGGCAATATCGCAACGGCTGCAGCAGCGCGCGCGCTGGTGGATCACGGCGCCGACGGCGTCAAGGTCGGCATCGGTCCCGGCTCGATCTGCACCACGCGTATCGTCGCCGGCGTCGGCGTACCGCAGATCACCGCGATCTCGAATGTGGCGCAGGCGCTGGAAGGCACCGGCGTGCCGTGCATCGCCGACGGCGGCGTGCGCTTCTCCGGCGATATCTCGAAGGCGCTGGCCGCTGGCGCATCGACCGTGATGATGGGCAGCATGTTTGCCGGCACTGAAGAGGCGCCGGGCGAAGTGATCCTGTTCCAGGGCCGCAGCTATAAATCCTATCGCGGCATGGGTAGCCTGGGCGCGATGGCGGACGGCTCGGCCGATCGCTACTTCCAGGATGCCGCCAACAACGTCGACAAGTTCGTCCCCGAGGGCATTGAAGGGCGCGTGCCGTACAAGGGCAGCGCGATTGCGATCCTGTACCAGCTGGTCGGCGGCGTGCGCTCCTCGATGGGTTATTGTGGTTGCGCCACTATCGATGAATTCCGCGCGAAGGCAGAGTTCGTCGAAATCACGTCTGCCGGCATGCGCGAATCGCACGTGCACGACGTGCAGATCACGAAGGAAGCGCCGAACTACCGCGCGGAGTAAGGCCAGCGGTTCTTGCGCTTCTCCATCGGAACGCCGACATGAGCACAACGACGACGGACAGGGCGCTTGCCATTCCGGTCACGCCGACCGGCACCGACCGGGCGTCGTCGGATGAGCAGTTGTTGCGCATACGGCGTATCGGCAAGCGCCTGTTCAAGGTGGCGAAATGCGTGCTGCGCTTCGACGATCCAACGATCGCTTTCGTCGAAGGGCAGAATACCTCGCCATCGGTCGAATCGGCTTTCTGCGACAGCTTCCCGTTGTCGCCGCGGCTCGTTGTCGTGTCCGACATGCGTGCCGAATCGTCGATGCTGGATCACGCGATGGTTGCCGGCGCGCCTTTCCTGCAGTTCTATGCCGTTGCACCGGTGTTCAACGCGGACCGGATGCTCATCGGATGCATCAGCCTGCTGGACTACAAGCCGCGCACGTTCAGCGAGAACGACAAGTTGGCGCTGATGGATCTGGCCAGCATGATCGAGCGCGAGCTGAGCGTGCGTTCGCTGAATGCGGTGCAGCTGGAACTGCAAAAGAAGAACAAGAACCTGCGCCGCAAGTCGCTGATCGATCCGTTGATCGGCACCTGGAACCGCGGCGCCATCATGCGCATTCTCGCGATCGAAGCGCAGCGCTGCGACAAGATCGGTGCGCCCTTGTCGGTGATCGTGATGGATCTCGATTTCTTCAAGAAGATCAACGACACCTACGGCCATCCGGCCGGCGACGAAGTGCTGGTAAGGGTGACGAGCCGCCTCCGTTCGTGCATACGGCAGCAGGAATCGCTGGGCCGCTATGGCGGCGAGGAGTTCCTGGCAGTGCTGCCCGGCAGTTCGCACGAGGTGGCTTACGCGATCGCGCAGCGCATGCGCGAAGCGGTGGCGGCAGAAGGCGTGGCGATCGGCGATGCCGTGGTTGCCGTGACGATCAGCGCCGGCGTCTGTTCCACCGACATGTTTCCGTCGGCGACGACCGATGAGCTGATCGGCCGTGCCGACAAGGCCTTGTACGTCGCCAAGGATGCGGGACGCAACCGCGTCGTGCAGGCGTGGACCGACTGATATTTTAATGATTCATTTACGAAGCTTCCCATGCACTCAAAAATTCTCATTCTCGATTTCGGCTCGCAAGTCACACAGCTGATCGCGCGCCGCGTGCGCGAAGCCGGCGTGTTTTCGGAAGTCTATCCGTACGATGTCGACGACGATTTCGTGCGCAACTACGGCGCGGCCGGCGTCATCCTGTCGGGCGGCCCCAGCTCGGTGACTGAGGGCGATACGCCGCGCGCGCCGCAAGCCGTGTTCGAACTGGGCGTGCCGGTGCTCGGCATCTGCTATGGCATGCAGACGATGGCGCAGCAGCTCGGCGGCAAGGTCGAAAACGGCAAGGTGCGCGAGTTCGGCTACGCCGAGGTGCGCGCGCACGGGCACACGGCGCTGCTGAAGGAGATCAGCGACTTCACCACGCCGGAAGGCTACGGCATGCTGAAGGTGTGGATGAGCCATGGCGACAAGGTCAACGAGATGCCGCCGGGCTTCAAACTGATGGCCTCCACGCCGAACTGCCCGGTTGCCGGCATGGCGGACGAAACGCGCCGCATGTACGCCTTCCAGTTCCATCCGGAAGTCACGCATACGCTGCAGGGCAAGGCCATCCTCGGCCGTTTCGTGCACGAGATCTGCGGCTGCAAATCCGACTGGAACATGCCGGACTATATCAGCGAGGCGGTCGAGAAGATTCGCGCGCAGGTCGGCAAGGAAGAAGTCATCCTCGGCCTCTCCGGCGGGGTCGACAGCAGCGTCGCCGCAGCGCTGATCCATCGCGCGATCGGCGACCAGCTGACCTGCGTGTTCGTCGATCACGGGCTGCTGCGCCTGGACGAAGGCAAGATGGTGATGGACATGTTCGGCAAGAACCTCGGCGTGAAGGTGATCCACGTCGATGCCACCGACCAGTTCATGGGCCATCTGGCCGGCGTCACGGATCCCGAGGAAAAACGCAAGATTATCGGCCGTGAATTTGTCGAAGTGTTCCAGGCCGAATCGGGCAAGCTGAAGAATGCGAAGTGGCTGGCGCAGGGCACGATCTATCCCGACGTGATCGAGAGCGCCGGCAAGGGCAAGAAGGGCGCGCACACGATCAAGAGCCACCACAACGTCGGCGGTCTGCCGGAGACGCTGAACCTGAAGCTGCTGGAACCGCTGCGCGAGCTGTTCAAGGACGAGGTGCGTGAGCTGGGCGTCGCGCTCGGTCTGCCGCACGACATGGTGTACCGCCATCCCTTCCCGGGGCCGGGCCTGGGTGTGCGCATTCTCGGCGAAGTGAAGAAGGAATACGCGGATCTGCTGCGCCGCGCCGATGCGATCTTCATCGAAGAGCTGCGCAACACGCCGATTCCGCTGTCGGCTGAACTGGCGGCCGGCGGCGGCGACAGCCATTTTCACAAAAACTGGTACGATGCGACCAGCCAGGCCTTTGCCGTCTTCCTGCCGGTCAAGTCGGTCGGCGTGATGGGCGACGGCCGCACCTATGAATACGTGGTGGCCCTGCGCGCAGTGCAGACGCAGGATTTCATGACCGCGCACTGGGCACATCTGCCGCATGAATTGCTGGGCAAGGTGTCGAACCGCATCATCAACGAGGTGCGTGGCATCAACCGCGTCGTGTACGACATTTCGGGCAAGCCGCCGGCGACCATCGAATGGGAATGATGGAACGCTATTGTCTCGATGCAGTCATAAAAGGCCCGCTGCTGTCGCGGGCTTTTTTTTTACGGCCGGCTTATTCATTGCTTTTTAACGGCCGCTGCTATACTGGGCGGTCGTTCTTCGCTGAAATCTCCATGAGTTTGAAAACGCCATTTCCCGCTTTCCATATTGATGAGTCGGTGCTGATGAAGTTGCTGGTCGACCAGGTGGTCGACTACGCAATCTTCATGCTGACACCCGAAGGCGTTGTGGCGACCTGGAATGCGGGAGCACGCCGCATCAAGGGATATGCGGCAGACGAAATCATCGGTCAGCATTTCTCGCACTTTTATACCGAAGAAGACCGCGCTGCCGGTCTCCCCGCGAAAGTCCTCGGCATCGCTCTGCGGGAGGGAAGGTTTGAAGGCGAGGGCTGGCGTGTCAGGAAGGACGGCACGCGTTTCCACGCCAGCATCGTCATCGACGCCATACGCGGCAATGCGGGCGAGCTGATCGGCTTTGCGAAGATCACGCGCGACATCACGCAGCGCCTCCTGCTGGAACACACGCAGGCGGCCTTGCAGCAGGCGCAAAAGCTGGAGGCAGTGGGCAAGCTCACCGGCGGCGTGGCGCACGACTTCAACAATATCCTGCAGGTAGTCAGCGGCAACCTGCAATTGCTGCGCGATCAATTGAAGAATGACCAGCTCGCGGATCGATATCTGACATCTTCGATCGAAGCCGTGGCCCGGGGTGCAAAGCTATCTTCGCAACTGCTTGCGTTCGCCCGCAAGCAACCCTTGCAACCGGTAGTGGTCAATCCTGGCCGCGTGGTACGCGGCATGGAGGATCTGGTCCGCCGCGCAATCGGCGAAACCGTCGAGGTCGAAATTGTGGTATCCGGCGGGCTGTGGAACACGATGCTGGATGCGTACCAGCTCGAAAACGTCATTCTCAATCTGGCAATCAACGCGCACGCCGCCATGCCGGATGGCGGCAAGCTGACCATCGAAGTCGGCAATGCCATGCTGGACGATTCGTATGTGATGTCGGCCCCCGACGTCCTTCCCGGCCAGTTCGTGATGCTGGCAATTACCGATACCGGAACCGGCATGTCGAAGGATGTGCTGGAACGCGCGGTCGAACCTTTCTTCACGACCAAGCCGGAAGGCCAGGGCACCGGGCTCGGGCTCAGCATGGCCTTCGGTTTCGTCAAGCAAAGCGGCGGTCACTTCCGCATCTACAGCGAGCTGGGACACGGCACAACGATCAAGATGTATTTTCCGCGCTCGATGGAACCCGAAGCGCTGATACGTTCGTCGGTCAGCGCTGAGGTTACCGGCGGTACGGAGACCGTTCTCGTCGTCGAGGACGACGTCGAGGTGCAGAACACCGTAGTCGAGATGCTGGCGACCCTGGGCTACAAGGTGTTGAAGGCCGACAATGCCGAAAACGCGCTGGCGGTGTTGAAGTCCGGTATGCAATGCGACTTGCTGTTCACCGATGTAGTGATGCCCGGCCCCCTGAAAAGCACGGAACTCGCGCGCCAGGCGAAGGAATTGTTTCCGGACATCGAAGTGCTGTTCACCTCCGGTTATACGCAAAACGCCATCATTCACGGCGGCAGACTGGATCCCGGCGTGCACCTGCTGAGCAAGCCCTATACGCGCGAAACGCTGGCACAGAAGGTGAGGCAGGTGCTCGAAGCGGCGAAACGGCGGACCCAGCGGCGCATCCTGGTGGTGGAAGATAATGCCGACTCGCTGCACATGTGCTGCGAGATGCTCGAGCTGCTGGGGCACAGGCCGCGCGGCGTCGGCAGCGCGGAAGAGGCGATGAAGGTCTTGTCTGCCGAAACTTTTGACATGTTGCTGACGGACGTCAGCTTGCCTGGCAAGAGCGGCATCGAACTCGCAAAGCTCGCAAAACAGCAATATCCGGCGATGCGCATCGTGTTTTCCTCCGGCTATGCCGACGTCGGTGAAGAAGGGAAGGGACTCGATGCGCGGCTGCTTCCGAAGCCGTACGACATGGATGCGATGAAGAAGGCGCTCAAATAGATTGCTTTGCGGCGCGGATAGCGCGCATCTTGCAAGGGAACGATAAAAAATTGACGACGAGCGTATGGCAATCACAGTAAGACCGACTGTCCCGAATCTCCTGAGCCTGAACGGCGGCTTTGTCGACACGATCGGCTTCCTGGTCCTCCACGGGCTGTTTACGGCGCACGTTACCGGCAACTTCGTCACGCTGGGCGCGTCGATCGTACTGGGGACTTCCGGTGCGATCGGCAAGATTCTCGCGTTGCCCGTCTTTTGCGCCGTTGTGGTGCTGACGCGGCTGGCGCGCTATCAACTGATCGAGCGTGGCTTGCCCATCCTGCGCACCTTCCTCTACGTGATGCTGGTCCTGCTGCTGGTCAGCGCCGGCCTTGCAGTCACGCTCGGACCATTCAAGGATGGCGATGCCTGGCCCGCGATCGCAACCGGGATGACGATGGTGATGGCGATGGCGATCCAGAACGCCGTGCAGAAGGTGCATCTCGCCGACGAGCCGCCAACGACGCTGATGACCGGCACCACGACGCAGATCATGCTCGACTTTGCCGATTTGCTGCACGGCGTATCCGGCGCGCAGCGCGCGGGCGCCAAGGAGCGGCTTGCGCGCATGGCGGTCAGTCTGGCCACCTTCGCCATCGGCTGCGCCGCCGGCGCGCTCGCATACGCGTTGCTGGGCGTGTGGTGCTTCGTCATTCCGCCCTTGTTCGTGCTCAGCGCCTGCCTGTCGCCGACAACCGCGCAAATCCGGCAAGCTGCGCCCGATTGACTGCGACCGCGGCGTTCGCCGGCCGGCGTCCGCTCACCGCTTTCTCTCGACCAGTTCTCGCAGCACCGTTTGCAGCGTGGTTTCGCCGCTCCGCGATTCCGTTCCTTCGCGTTTGAAGTCTATCCATCCCTCGTTGAATCCATCGAGCATGCGCATGCGTGCCTGCGGATGCTGCATGCCTTGCGCGCGGAACAGCGCTTCCCAGCCATCGCGCGGCGGCACTTCGACGGCGACGTCGTGCCCCAGCGCCCTCGAGAAAGCCGCGGCGATATCGTCGGCGCTGTAGCGGCGCGGTCCTTCGAGTTCGATCACGCGCGTGCCCACCCATGTTTCCTGCAGCAGCGCCGTGGCGGTGCGGCCGATGTCGCGCGTGGCGACCATCGGAATCGGGTGCGATGCCGGTTGCAGGAAGCTCTGGATTTTCCCAAGTTTGGCGGCATCGACATCCCATGCCGCGTTTTCCATGAACCAGGCGGCGCGCAGCATCGCGACCGGCACGGAGCTCGTGCGCAATGCTTCCTCGGTCAGCCTGGCGTTGTTCAGCAAATTGGGCTCGGCCACATGCGCGCCGACGGTCGACAGATAGACCACCTTGCCCGGGCGGGCCTGCTCGATGGCCGCC
>DATMTZ010000039.1:0-6967 GCA_035563975.1 Oxalicibacterium sp.
CGGGGATTTCACATCTGTCTTGCACAACCGCCTGCGCACGCTTTACGCCCAGTAATTCCGATTAACGCTCGCACCCTACGTATTACCGCGGCTGCTGGCACGTAGTTAGCCGGTGCTTATTCTTCAGGTACCGTCATTAGCAGGCTATGTTAGAGCCCACCGTTTCTTCCCTGACAAAAGAGCTTTACAACCCGAAGGCCTTCTTCACTCACGCGGCATTGCTGGATCAGGGTTGCCCCCATTGTCCAAAATTCCCCACTGCTGCCTCCCGTAGGAGTCTGGACCGTGTCTCAGTTCCAGTGTGGCTGGTCGTCCTCTCAGACCAGCTACTGATCGTCGCCTTGGTAGGCTTTTACCCTACCAACTAGCTAATCAGATATCGGCCACTCCAAGAGCATGAGGTCTTGCGATCCCCCACTTTCATCCGTAGATCGTATGCGGTATTAGCTAATCTTTCGACTAGTTATCCCCCACTCTAGGGCACGTTCCGATATATTACTCACCCGTTCGCCACTCGCCATCAGGAGCAAGCTCCTATGCTGCCGTTCGACTTGCATGTGTAAGGCATGCCGCCAGCGTTCAATCTGAGCCAGGATCAAACTCTTCAGTTCAATCTCTGTTTTGTGGCTTTCGCCAGCTTCTTTCGAAGCGTCGCTCACTCAAAATACTGACAGGTATGTTCTTGCGAACCTACCTATATTTCTTTGTGAGCATTTAATGTTTTGAGCTGCAGCTTGCGCTGCCGCGCTTCCATCAAACGCCCACACTTATCGGCTGTTAATTTTTAAAGAACCTGTCTGCTTCGCTCTTCTTTCAGCGTCGCCGCGAATCGTTTTGTTCGTCAGCAGCAGAGAAACGAGATTATGCGGCACTTCCAACTTCTCGTCAACAACTTTGTTCAACTTTCCAAACAAACTCGTCAACCGCCCGCACCACCAAATCCATCGCTCCCACTCTGAAAAACCCGAACCAACTTCCGTCCAATCCCGCTTCTTCAAAGTGCCCGTTTCGCAACGGGAGGCGAACTATAGCAAACACCTCTTCGCGTTGGCAAGCAGTTTGAAAACAAATTCGTATTTTTCTTTTTTACTTCGGCAACAGCACCCACATGGCGCCGCGCTGCTTCATCTTGCCGGCCTGATTGCCGGCCTGATCGCCGAAGCCGAAGAAGTAATCCGCGCGCACTGCACCCTTGATGGCGCTTCCCGTATCCTGCGCCAGCATCAGATGCCGCGATGCCGCCGCGCTATTGGGTTGCGTCGTCGCTAGATAGACCGGCGCACCGAGCGGGATGAATTGTGGATCCACCGCAATCGAGCGCTGCGGCGTCAGTGGTACACCCAGCGCGCCTTTGGGGCCGACCGACGGATCGTCGATCTTCTCTTCCTTGAAGAAGACATAGCGCGGATTGACGTTCAACAATTCCTGTTCGCGCGCAGGGTGAGCCGCCACCCATGCCTTGATTCCCTGCATCGATGCCTGGTCCAGGCGCAGTTCGCCCTTGTCGATCAGATACCGGCCGATCGACTTGTAGGGCCAGCCGTTCTGATTGGCATAGGCGACACGCACCATTTCGCCGGAATCGGCCAATTGCACTCGCCCCGAGCCCTGCACTTGCAGAAAGAAGGCGCCAACCGGATCATCGACCCACAGAATTTCGGTGCCAATCAGCGCTTTCGACTGCAGCAGTTCGGCACGCGGCGGATAGGCGACCACCTTGCTGCCGACCAGACGTCCGCGCAATTGCTGCCCTTTCAATTCGGGATAAGCACTGGAAATGTCGATCGCCAGCAGGTCGTCCGGCGCGCGATGCAGCGGCGTTTGATACCGGCCGCCGCGTTTGCGCGCGCCATGCAGCAATGGTTCGTAATAGCCGGTGACCAGACCATCGCTGGAGCCGTCCGGATTGATGACCTGATAAGGCCGGAAATAGGTTTCAAAGAATTGGCGTGCTTCCTGTGCGGCGGGACGCTTGCCAAGAGACTGCGCCTGCGCGCAAGGCGCCTGCCAGCCCGACCTTTTGCTGATCGCCGCGCAGGAAGACAGAAAAGCCGGCCATGCCTCGCCCTGATCATCCGCGCCCCAGCCAGGCAGCGCCGAGAAAGACGACGGACGCAGCGCCGGGTTGGTGACGGGCGGCGCCTTTTCCGGCGTGACGCCCCCCGCAGCGGCGGATGGCGGCACTTCGGCGACCGGAGGTTCGGCTGGCGTTTCCGGAGGTGACGCCGGCTTCTCCGGCGGCAGGGAGGAGCATGCGACCAATCCGGCCAACATGAATGCGAGTAGACTGCTGCGTACAGGTGACATAAGGATGACGTGCGATGTGGCTCTTATTTGTTGAAGCGGGAATGGCGCTGTTTCTGCTGATTTTCATCGTCTGGTGGACCATGTTTGCCGGCAAGAAGCAGACACGCCCGCCTGCACAGAAAACCTTGCCACCCGATGACGATGCATCCGACCGGATGCATCAATAACCAGTCAATGCAGGGTGCGTGGCAGGGAAAGAACGAATTCCGGTATCGGCACTTCGAAACGTTCGCCATCTTCCGCCACGCAGAAATATTCACCCTTCATCGTGCCCTGCGGCGTAGTGAGCGCCGCACCGCTGGTGTATTCGAACTGTTCGCCGGGCTGCAATAAAGGCTGGTTGCCGACCACGCCAAGCCCGCGCACTTCCTGGATTTCGTCGTTGGCGTCGGTGATGACCCAATGCCGCGAGATCAGCTGCGCCGCCACCCGACCGGTGTTCTTGATCGTCACCGCATAGGCAAAGACGTAATGCGCACGCGATGGATCGGATTGGTCCTCCAGATACTGTGTATTGATGCTGACGGAAAATTCATAGGATGCCATTGGATTCCTTTGCGAGACGCAGTACGCCGGTGCGCGTAACAGCGAAGTGGAAGGCGGTCATTGCACACGAAATCGCCGTACTGCGCAAGGCATACTGGCTGAGGCCCGGGGTAAAATAGCACCTTCCTTTTGCCAGACCACAATCATGCCGACCTACCGCATTGCCCCCAGTATTCTGTCCGCCGACTTTGCCCGACTGGGCGAGGAAGTGCGCAATGTCGTTGCCGCCGGCGCCGACATCATCCACTTCGATGTGATGGACAACCATTACGTTCCAAACCTGACGGTCGGTCCGCTGGTGTGCGAGGCGATCCGGCCACACGTACAGGTACCGATCGACGTGCATCTGATGGTGAAGCCGGTGGATCGCCTCATTCCCGATTTCGCCAAGGCCGGCGCCAACATCATCACCTTTCATCCGGAAGCATCGGAACATATCGATCGATCGCTGCAGCTGATCCGCGACAACGGCTGCAAGGCCGGCCTGGTGTTCAACCCGGCTACACCGCTGCACTATCTGGAACATGTGATGGACAAGCTGGACATCATCTTGCTGATGTCGGTAAATCCCGGTTTCGGCGGCCAGTCCTTCATTCCGCATACGCTGAAGAAGATCGCGGCGGTGCGCGCGCTGATCGACCAATCCGGCCGCGACATCATGCTGGAGGTGGATGGCGGCATCAAGGTCGACAACATCGCTGCCGCCGCGCAAGCCGGCGCCGATACTTTCGTCGCGGGCTCCGCGATCTTCGGCAAGCCGGACTACAAAGCGGTGATCGACGCCATGCGCGGCGAACTGGCCAAAGCCTGATCCGTGACTCCTCCCTGCAAGCCACTGCACGGCATTCGCGCCGTGATCATCGACCTGGATGGCACGATGCTCGACACGGCGCAGGATCTGCACATCACCGTCAATCGCGTGCGTCGCGATCTCGATCTGCCGCCGCTCGACCTGGAGACCGTGGTGAGCTTCGTCGGCAAGGGCGTCGAAAACCTGGTGCGGCGCGCCCTGCTGGTCGACCTGTCCGCCGAGGAGGCAGAACGCTGCTTTAGCAGCGCCCTGCAGTCCTTCGACCGGCACTATCACGCAATCAACGGCGACTACGCGACCGCGTATCCTGGCGTGCACGAAGGCTTGCAGGCGATGCGCGACAAGAACCTGCGGCTGGCCTGCGTGACGAACAAGCCGCTCGCCTTCACCGGCCCGCTGCTGGAGAAAGCCGATCTGCGCCGCTATTTCGATGTCGTCTATGGCGGCGATTCGTTCGCCAGGAAAAAGCCCGATCCGATGCAGCTGTTGCAGGTATGCGCCGACTTCCAGCTCGCGCCGGCGGAAGTGGTGGCGATCGGCGACTCGATCAACGATGCGCAAGCGGCCCGCGCTGCCGGCTGCCGCGTATGGAATGTGCCTTATGGCTACAACCACGGCCAATCTGTACAAGAGATCGACAGCGATGGTATAGTTTCCTCGCTGCTCGAAGCAGCCCAACTGATCAATCCCTGAATCTACACATGTCTCTCGGCAAAAAACGATTCGCGACACCAGGCACGCATGAGGCCTGGCTATGGCGACGCTGGCAATTCTGGTGCTGACCACCACTTGCCGCTGATCGCCTGCGCCTTTTTGCGCGATCAGCATCGTTTTTTGAATCCCAAGCCGCTCGACTACAATATGCGGTCACTGAGAGAACCATGACTGAACTCGAATTCCAATCGCTGGCCGCGCAAGGCTACAACCGCATTCCGCTGGTCGCGGAAGCCTTTGCCGATCTCGAAACGCCGCTGTCGCTGTACCTGAAACTGGCGCAGACGCAGAACGCCGGCAAGAACACCTTCCTGCTCGAATCCGTGGTCGGCGGCGAACGCTTCGGCCGCTACTCCTTCATCGGCCTGCCGGCGCATACGCTGCTGCGCAGCTTCGGCACGCATGTCGAAGTACTGCGCGACGGTGCCGTCATCGAAACCTTCGACGGCAATCCGCTCGATTTCATCACACAGGTCCAGGCGCGCTACAAGGTCGCGCTGCTGCCCGGCATGCCGCGTTTCTGCGGCGGACTGGCCGGCTACTTCGGCTATGACACGGTGCGCCACGTCGAGAAGCGGCTCGCACATAGCGCGCCGAAAGACGACCTCGGCCTGCCGGAAATCCAGCTGCTGCTGACCGAGGAACTGGCCGTCATCGACAACCTGTCCGGCAAGCTCTATCTGATCGTGTATGTCGATCCGACCCAGCCGGAAGCGTTCGCGCGCGGCCGCCAGCACTTGAAGGACCTGCGCGCCAAGCTGCATCGCGCGGTCGAAGCGCCGGTAACCAGTGCGTCCGTGCGCACCGAGACGATCCGCGAATTCGACAAGAAGGATTATCTCGACGCCGTGGCCAAGGCCAAGGAATACGTGATGGCCGGCGACCTGATGCAGGTGCAGATCGGCCAGCGCATCAAGAAGCCTTACGTCGACGCGCCGCTGACCCTGTACCGCGCGCTGCGTTCGCTGAACCCGTCGCCTTATATGTATTTCTACAATTTCGGCGACATGCAGATCGTCGGCTCGTCGCCGGAGATCCTGGTGCGCAACGAAGCCACGCCGAACGGCAAGAAGAAGATCACGATCCGCCCCCTGGCCGGCACGCGTCCGCGCGGCGAGACGCCGGAGAAAGATGCGACGCTGGCGAAGGAGCTGCTTGCCGATCCGAAGGAAATCGCCGAGCACGTGATGCTGATCGATCTCGCGCGCAACGACATTGGCCGTATCGCCGAAATCGGCAGCGTCAAGGTCACCGATAAACTGGTGATCGAAAAGTATTCGCACGTGCAGCACATCGTGTCGAACGTGGAAGGCACGCTGAAAGACGGCTTGTCGAATCTCGACGTGCTGAAAGCCACCTTCCCGGCCGGCACGCTGTCCGGCGCGCCGAAGGTGCGCGCGATGGAAATCATCGACGAACTGGAACCGACCAAGCGCGGCATCTACGGTGGCGCCTGCGGTTATCTGTCATTTGGCGGCGAAATGGATCTGGCGATCGCGATCCGCACCGGCGTCATCAAGGACGGCATGCTGTACGTGCAGGCAGCGGCGGGCATCGTTGCCGATTCGGTGCCGGAAATGGAATGGCAAGAGACGGAGAACAAGGCCCGCGCGGTACTGCGCGCAGCCGAACAGGTGCAAGACGGTCTGGACGGGGAGATCTGACATGTTGCTGATGATTGATAACTACGACTCGTTCACCTACAACCTGGTGCAGTACTTCGGCGAGCTGGGCGTCGATGTGCACACGGTGCGCAACGATGAAATCACGCTGCCCGAGATCGAGGCACTGAAGCCGGAACGCATTTGCATTTCGCCCGGCCCGTGCACGCCGCATGAGGCGGGCGTCTCGATTCCGATCCTCACGCATTTCGCCGGCAAGCTGCCTATCCTCGGCGTGTGCCTCGGCCATCAGGCGATCGGCGCCGCCTTCGGCGGCAAGGTGATCCGCGCGCAACAGGTCATGCACGGCAAGACGTCGGCGATCGAGCACACCGGCGTCGGGGTGTTCAAGGATCTGCCGAGCCCGTACACCATCATCCGCTATCACTCGCTGGCGATCGAGCGTGCGTCGTTGCCGGATTGCCTGGAAGTGACGGCATGGACCGAAGATGGCGAGATCATGGGCGTGCGCCACAAGCAGTTCGATATCCAGGGCGTGCAATTCCATCCGGAATCGATCCTGTCCGAACATGGCCACACGCTGCTGAAGAATTTCCTGGCCTGAGTGCCGAACGCCTATCCGGAAAGCACCCGATGATTACCGACCAGGAAGCGCTGTTACGCTGCATCGACCATCGTGAGATCTTTCACGACGAGATGCTCTACCTGTTCCGCAAGATCATGCGCGGCGAAATGTCGCCCGCCATGATCGCCGCGCTGACCATGGGCCTGCGCGTGAAGAAGGAAACCATTGGCGAGATCACGGCGGCCGCGCAGGTCATGCGCGAGTTCTCGACCAAGGTCACGCTGGCCGACACCACCAATTTGCTCGACATCGTCGGCACCGGCGGCGACGGCGCCAACACCTTCAACATTTCGACTGCCGCGATGTTCGTCGCCGCTGCGGCCGGCGCCCGCGTGGCCAAGC
>DATMTZ010000040.1:0-2746 GCA_035563975.1 Oxalicibacterium sp.
TTCCGTACCCACGGCGTGCACTAGATGCTGTCTGGCAGGCGACACGAAAACGCGGCGGCATGCCGCGTTTTTTTATGCGGCATTTGCCGGGATGTGTCGAATATGGTAATTTGCAACCTTGTTGCATTTCATTGAGGCGTCAAAATTAATTCCACGCTTGTTTCCATTGTGCTGACCACCGCGATTTCGGGCGTCTTCAGCATTTCGGCTGCGGCCCTGTTTTCGTTCGCACTGCTGTCCAAGCTGGTCGACCGCATGGTGAGCCTGTCGGTCGGCATCCTGCTGGCGACCTCGCTGCTCCACGCCTTGCCGGAAGCGTTCGAATCCGGCGCCGATACGCATATGCTGTTCGCCGTGCTGCTGGCCGGTCTGCTGGGTTTCTTCCTGCTGGAAAAATTTTCGATCCTGCGACATTCGCACCATCACGAAGATGACGGTCACGGCCACGCGCATGGCCACGATGCGCAGGAGGCCGGCGCATCCGGCTGGATGATCCTGGTCGGCGACGGCCTGCACAATTTCACCGACGGCATCCTGATCGCGGCTGCCTTCCTGGCCGATCCGCATCTCGGTATCCTGACCGGTCTGGCGATCATCGCGCATGAAATCCCGCAGGAGATTGGCGACTTCATCGTGCTGCTGAACGCCGGTTTCACACGGCGCCGTGCCTATGCCTACAACATCATCTGCGGCCTGATGGCAGTGGTGGGCGGCGTGCTGGGTTACGTGATGCTGGATCGCTCGCAGGCGTGGATTCCGTACGTGCTGGTGTTCGCGTCGTCGGGCTTCATCTACATCGCGGTCAGCGACCTGATGCCGCAAATGCAGCGCCGCGCGACGATGCGCGAGACGATTCCGCAGATCGTGTTGATTGCGCTCGGCGTGGCGATTGTGCTGCTGCTGACGCGCCACGCGCACTAGACGCTAGCTTCCCTTGGCGACCGGCCGCGCCGGATCGCTGCACCATTCGCTCCACGAGCCCGGATACAGCGCCGCGCCATGCAGGCCCGCGACTTCCAGTGCCAGCAGATTGTGGCAGGCGGTGACGCCGGAACCGCACTGCATGATGGCCTGACTTGGCTCCGCGATCAGCTGCGACAACTCGGCACGCAGTTGTTCTGCCGGCTTGAAGCGGCCGTCAGCGCCGAGATTGTCCTTGAAGAAGCGGTTCCTGGCGTGGGGAATGTGCCCGCCGACCGGGTCCAGCGTTTCATTCTCGCCGCGGAAACGGTCCGGCGCGCGCGCATCAATTACCACGCGCTTGCCGCTTTCCAGGTTGCGCAGCAGATCGTCCACGCCGGCTTCCGCAACCAGCGCAGGTCGGTCGCTCAGCGTGCCTGCAGCAGGCGAGGGTATCTCGGTGGAAAGCGGCAAGCCTTGCGCGGTCCACGCCGGCAGGCCGCCATCAAGTACGGCGGCCGCTTCATGCCCGACCCAGCGCAGCATCCACCACAGGCGCGCGGCAAACATGCCGCCGTGCGCATCGTAGGCGACGACTTGCGTGTCGTCATTGATGCCCCAGCGGCGCAAGGTCGCGATAAACGTTTCTCTCTTTGGCAACGGGTGACGGCCGCGGAACGCGCCCTTGTCATCCAGCTTGTCGCCGGCCAGATCGGTATCCAGGTGCGCGAACTGTGCGTGCGGCAAGTGGCCGCCGACGTAGGCCGCGCGGCCAAACTCGGGGTTGCCGAGGTCGTGCCGGCAGTCGAGCACGACCCAATCCGGTTTGCTGATGTGGGCGGCGAGTTCGGGGGCGGAAATCAGCGTGGTATAGGCCATCACAAGTCCTTGGTTTTTCATCGGCATGCAGCACCGCGACGGAAATCACGCTTCCGCGGCGATCGGATCGGGCGGCGGCGCATTCTTCGCGGCGCTCGCATTGCGGATATTGTAGAACGTCGCCACGATGCCGCTCAGCAGGATGACGGCGATACCGAACCAGCCCGACAGGCCGAGCGCATCGCTCCAGATCAGGATGCCCCACAGGCTTGAAAATACGATGCCGGTGTATTGCAGGTTGGCTGTCAGCAGCGTGTTGCCGAGACGGTAGGCGCGCGTCATCGCCATCTGCGCCACTGCCGCGAGGATGCCGATGCCGAGCAGCAAGGCGAATCCGCCTGGCGTATGAGCGCGCAGCAGGTTGACCGGTTCGCCATGCAGGCCGGTGCCGAACAGGCAGCCGAACAAGCCGGCCAGCATGCCGGTCGCGGAAAAATAAAACACCACGCGCGATTCCGGTTCGCCAAGCTGGCCGAGGCGCCGCACCTGCAGGTAGGCCAGCGCGGACAATGCGCCCGAACACAAACCGAGCACGCCGCCCAGCCATTGATCGTGGTGGATGGAGGGGCGCAGCAGCAGCGTCACGCCGACAAAGCTGGCGACGATCGCGAAACTCAGCCCCCATTCGAAGCGTCGCTTGCCGCCGCGCCAGGCGGCGAGAAACAGGATGGCCGAGATCCAGATCGGCGCCATGTAATTGAGTGTCATCGCGGTCGGCAGGGGCAGCAGGCCGATCGCGACGAACCACAGCCACAAGGCGGTAGTGCCGACGGCGCAACGCCACAGGTGCTGCCAGAACAGGCGGGTCTTCAACGTGCCGCCCCGACGATGGATCAGCACGTAGATGAAGATCACGCCGATCAGTCCGCGATACAGGATGATTTCGGCGACGGAATACGTCGAGGATGCGAGCTTCACGCACACGCCCATGATCGAGAAGGCGAAGGTGGCGAACAGCATCCAGAGC
>DATMTZ010000041.1:0-7101 GCA_035563975.1 Oxalicibacterium sp.
ATTCGAAGCGACCGTGGGCCGCGTGCGCGGCGTCCGCATGTCGCTGGAGTAAGTGCAAAAATTTTTTGTGCCGATAGTTGTATAGCGAACTGATAAGGAGCTTGCCATGCCGATTCTCAACGTAAAGGTCAGTGCAACGAAGTCCCCCGAGCTGACACGCCAGATTGCCGAGCTGCTGCTCGACCTGACCACGCGCATCCTGAAGAAGAAGCGCGAAGTCACTGCGATCGCGATCGATTACGTCGACCACGACAGCTGGATCGTTGGCGGTGTGCCGCTCAGCGCGCAGGGAAAGAACAGTTTCTACTTCGACATCAAGATCACTGACGAAACCAATACCAAGGACGAGAAGGCGCAGTACATCCGCGAAGCCTTTGCCGGGTTTGCGCGCATACTCGGCAACCTGCACGAGGAAAGCTATATCCATGTGCAGGACGTGCGCGCCGCCTCCTACGGCTACGGCGGGTATACGCAGGAATACCGCTACCATCATTGATGGCAACCGGCGCGGCACCCGCGGCGCCGGTGTCGAAACTGACAGAATTGTCAGTTTCCAGTCAGCAAGAAGACCTTGATCGTCTTGTATATTTCCTGTCCACTGCCGTCTGTCCGCATCGCGGCGCCGGCGGATGCCGGTTTGCACGGCGCATTGCGCCGAACCGCACCGGCATTCCGGGATAACAGGAACGAAAGATAAAACAAGATGTGGATCGTCAAACTTGCCTTGCGGCGGCCGTACACCTTCATCGTGATGGCGCTGCTGATCTTTCTGTCGACGCCGCTGGTGCTGATGCGCATGGCGACCGACATCTTCCCGGAAATCAATATCCCGGTCATCAGCATCATCTGGAAATACAGCGGCCTGTCGGCGGAGGAAATCAGCCAGCGCATCACCGCCAGCAACGAGCGGGTGCTGACGACGACCGTCAACGATATCGAGCACATCGAATCGCAATCGCTGCCCGGCGTCGCCGTCATCAAGGTGTTCTTCCAGCCGGGCGCCAATATCCAGACCGCGATCGCGCAGGTCACGTCGGTCGAGCAGACCATCGTCAAGAACATGCCGCCGGGCGCGACGCCGCCGCTGATCATCCAGTACTCGGCGTCCACGGTGCCGGTCATGCAGCTCGGGCTGTCGAGCGAATCGATGTCGGAGCAGGCCTTGTTCGACACGGCGCTGAATGCGGTGCGCACCAGGCTGGTCACGATACCGGGCGTCGCGATTCCCTATCCGTACGGCGGCAAGAGCCGCGTGGTGTCGGTCGACCTCGACACGCAGGCGCTGCAGGCGAAGGGGCTGTCGCCGACCGACATCATCAATGCGATCAATGCGCAAAACCTGATCCTGCCGGGCGGTACCGCCAAGTTCGGCAGCACCGAATACACGGTCAAGATGAACGGCGCGCCGAACGCGATCGCCGAGCTGAACGACATTCCGGTGCGCACCACGAACGGCGCCACCGTCTATCTCGGCGAAGTGGCGCATGTGCGCGACGGCTTCACGCCGCAAACCAATATTGCGCGTCAGGACGGTCAGCGCGGCGTGCTGCTGTCGATCCTGAAAAACGGCGGCGCCTCGACGCTGCAGATCGTCGACAGCCTGAAGGCGTCGCTGCAGGAAATCATTCCGACGCTGCCGGAAGACGTCAAGATCACGGCGCTGTTCGACCAGTCGATCTTCGTCAAGTCCGCCGTCACTGGCGTGATGCATGAAGGTCTGATCGCCGCCTGCCTCACGGCGGCGATGATCCTGCTCTTCCTTGGCAACTGGCGCACCACCTGCATCATCGCGATCTCGATTCCGCTGTCGGTGCTGTCGTCGATCCTTGCGCTGTATGCGCTGGGCGAGACCATCAACATCATGACGCTTGGCGGGCTGGCGCTGGCGGTGGGCATCCTGGTCGACGATGCGACGGTGACGATCGAAAACATCGAGCGCTACCTGCACATGGGGCATGACCTGGAAAGCGCGATCCTCGAGGGCGCCGGCGAGATCGCGATCCCTGCGCTGGTGTCGACCCTGTGCATCTGCATCGTGTTCGTGCCGATGTTCTTCCTGACCGGCGTGGCGCGCTTCCTGTTCGTGCCGCTGGCGGAAGCGGTGATGTTCGCGATGATCGCTTCCTACATCCTGTCGCGCACGCTGGTGCCGACGCTGGTGATGCTGTTCATGCGCAACGGCGCGCATGGCAGCGGAAAGTCCGCAAACGCCGCGAGCAAACCGAATCTGCTGGAGCGTGTCTACCGCCGCTTCGATGCGCAGTTCGAGAAGATGCGCGGCGCCTACATCGTCATTCTCAGCGCGCTGCTGCCGCGCCGCCGCAAGTTCGCGGCCCTGTTCCTGTTGTTCTGCGTGCTGTCCAGCGGGCTGTACTTCGTGCTCGGGCGCGACTTCTTCCCCAACGTGGATGCGGGACTTATCCGCCTGCACTTCCGCGCACCGACCGCCACGCGCATCGAGGAAACGGCGCGCCTGGCCGACCGCATCGAAGCGATCATCCGCCAGAAGATTCCGTCGGCCGAACTCGATACCATCCTCGACAATCTCGGCCTGCCGTACAGCGGCATCAATCTTTCGTACAGCAATGCCGGTGTCAGCGGCACGATGGATGGCGAAATCCTGATCGCGCTGAAGAAAGGACATGGCCCAACCAACGATTACGTCGAGGCGCTGCGTCGCGAATTGCCGCAACACTTCCCGGGTACGGAATTTTATTTCCAGCCGGCCGACGTGGTGACGCAGATTCTCAACTTCGGCTTGCCTGCCGCCGTCGATGTGCAATTTGCCGGCAAGGATTTCGAAAGCAATTACCGGCTCGCCAGCAAATTGCAGAATGCAGTGAAGCAGATTCCCGGCGCAGTCGACGTGCATATCCAGCAGCGCATCGATCAGCCTATCGTGCAGCTGAACATGGATCGCAGCCGCTTGCAGCAAATGGGGCTGAGCGCCGACGACGTCGCGCAGAATGTGCTGGTGCCATTGTCGGGCAGTTTCCAGACCGGCCCGATGTTCTGGCTCAATCCCAAGAACGGGGTGTCCTACAACATCGTGGTGCAGACGCCGCAATACAACATCGATTCGCTGGATTCGATGATGCAGATTCCGGTCGGCACCGGCAATGCGGCGACGCCGACGCAATTGCTGAGCAACCTGGTGCAGGTGAAATCGGGACGCGAACAGGCGATGGTGTCGCGTTACGACATCGAGCCGGTGATCGATCTTTACGTCAGCGTCAACGGCCGCGACCTTGGCTCGGTGGCATCCGACATCGAGAAGGCGATCGCGCCGATACGCGCGGAACTGCCGCGCGGTTCCAAGATCACGATGCGCGGCCAGGTGGAAACGATGCGCACCTCCTTCATCGGTCTCGGCGTCGGCCTCGCACTGGCGATCGTGCTGGTGTATCTGCTGATCGTCGTCAATTTCCAGTCGTGGATCGATCCGTTGATCATCATCACCGCGCTGCCGGCGGCGCTGGCCGGCATCGCGTGGATGCTGTTCCTGACCGGCACCACGCTCTCGGTACCGGCGCTGACCGGCGCCATCATGACCATGGGCGTGGCAACCGCGAACAGTATCCTGATGGTGTCGTTTGCGCGCGAGCGCCTGCTGGCTGGCGAGCTGCCTCTGTCGGCCGCGCTGGAAGCGGGCGCAACGCGGCTGCGTCCGGTGTTGATGACGGCGCTGGCGATGATCATCGGCATGCTGCCGATGGCGCTGGGCCTGGGCGACGGTGGCGAGCAGAACGCGCCGCTTGGCCGCGCCACCATCGGCGGCCTGCTGTTCGCCACCGTCTCCACCCTGTTCTTCGTGCCGCTGGTCTTTGCCGGCGTCCATTCGTTCCTCGCGCGCCGCGCTGCCAAGAAGGGCTTGCCGCCGCCGCACTCCATCGTCGTTGAAGAAAGTCACTAACATGTCCGAAAAGCGCCACTCCTCCATCGGCATTCACGGCCTGCATGCGCATGAAGCTGCGCATGGCATTCACCGCATTCGCCTGTTGAAGCGCACGCAGCGCGTTGCGCTGGGCATCGTCGGTGTGCTGCTCATCGGCGCCGCGATCGTGATCGGCTTGCGCATTGCCAAGGGCGGCGCGTTGGCCGAGACCTCGCGTGAACAGCAGATACGTTATGTCAGCGTGATCCAGCCGAAGAGCGCCAGGGAAAGCAGAGAGCTGCGTCTGCCCGCGACGCTGCAAGGCAGTATCGAAGCGCCGATCTATGCGCGCACCAGCGGTTATGTGTCGCGCTGGTACAAGGACATCGGCGATCAGGTGAAGAAGGGCGAATTGCTGGCGCAGCTCGATACGCCGGAAGTCGAGCAGCAGCTGAATGAAGCGAAAGCCAACCTGCAGCTGGCGCAGGCTACATTTGAACGCTGGGACGCGCTGCGCAAGCGCGACGCCGTCTCGCAACAGGAACTCGACGAGAAGCGTAATGTGCTGGCGACCACGCGCGCCACCGTGCAGCGTTTGCAGGACCAGTTGAACTACAGCCGCATCGTTGCGCCCTTCTCCGGCGTCGTCACGCGCCGCAATGTCGACATCGGTAATCTGGTCGATGCCGGCGGCGGCGCGCGCCTGCTGTTCACGCTGGCGAAGACCGATCCCTTGCGTGTCTATGTGTACGTGCCGCAAAACTATGCGCCGCAAGTCAAGGCCGGCAACAAGGCCGAAATCAGCTTGCGCGAACTGCCGGGTCAGACGTTCACCGGCACCGTTACGCGCACCGCCGGCGCCATCAATACGCTGACGCGCACGATGCAGGTCGAAATCCAGCTTGGCAACCCAGACGGCAAGCTGCTGCCCGGCGCCTATGCGCAGGTCGCGATCAAGACACAAGGCGGCAACGCGAGTGCGATGACGGTGCCGGGCAACACCTTGCTGTTTCGTCCGCAAGGCACGATGGTGGCCATCGTCGGCACCGACGGCAAGGTCCATCTGCAACACGTGACGATCGCCCGTGAACTTGGTATCGACGTCGAACTGAGCAGCGGCGTCACGCCCGAGGACCGCCTGATCGTCAACCCGGCGGATTCGCTGAATGAAGGCGACATGGTCACGGTGGCCGACAAACACAGCGGAGAACCGGCCACGAAAGGCGCGGCGAAATCAGCCGCCAAATCGGACAAGCGGAGTTCATGATGCGCGTGCGACCTGCTCCCCTGCTGCTTGCGTTGTCGGCCGCATTTGCGCTCGGCGGCTGCGCCGTCGGCCCCGACTACCAGCGTCCCGATGCGCCGGTCGCCCGGTCTTGGAAGACCGATCCCGGCTGGCAGGCCGGCCTGCCGCGCGATGCCGAACTGAAGGGCGCATGGTGGGAAATCTTCGGCGATGCGGAATTGAATCGCCTGCAGCAGCAGGCGCTGAAAGACGGCCAGACCATGATCATTGCGCAGGCGCGCGTGGAGCAGGCGCGCGCGCAGGCCAATGTCGCCCACAGCGGTTTTTTCCCGCAGATCGGCGCGCAGCTCGGCGCGAGCCGCGGCCGTTCGTCGGCGGAGCGGCCGCTGTCGAGCCCGGACTCGCACAATGTGTCCATCATCCAGAGTGATTTCAACGGCAGCTTCACCGTCGACTACGAAGCCGACTTGTTCGGCCGCGTGCGGCGCCAGGCGGAGAGCGCGCAAGCCGGCGCGCAACAGGCGCAGGCCGATCTCGAAAACACGCGGCTGATCCTGACCGCGGAGCTCGCGGCAGACTACTTTGCCCTGCGCGAGACGGATGCCGAAATCGATCTGCTGCGCCAGACACTTGGTGCGCAGAACAAGGGGCTCGACTATATCCGCGCGCGCCACGATCTTGGCGCCGCCTCCGGCCTCGATCTGAATCAGCAGCAGGGACTGACCGCCGCCACCGAAACACAATTGACCTTGCTGGAAAACCAGCGCGCCGCTTACCCGAATGCGATTGCCGCTCTGGTCGGCGTGCCGGCACCCGACTTCACGCTGGCCTTCGATTCGCAAATGGCCGCGGTGCCGGCGATTCCGTTGACGACGCCGAGCACGCTGCTGCAACGTCGTCCCGATATCGCCGCGGCCGAACGCGCGATGGCAGCCGCCAATGCGCAGATCGGTCTGGCGAAGAGCGCTTACTTTCCTGCGCTTGGTTTGAGCGCGGCCTACGGCAGCGACGCCAATCGTCTCGCCAATCTGTTCAGCGCGCCGGCGCTGTTGTGGTCGGTCGGTGCGAGTGCGGCGCAGACATTGTTCGATGGGGGCCGCATCAGCGCCGATATCGATTTCGCCAAGGCCGGTTATCAGGAATCGGTGGCGAATTATCGGCAGACCGTGTTGAACGCTTTCCAGGAAGTGCAGGACGGCTTGAACGGTGATGCCGCGCTTCTGCGCGCCGGCAAGTCGGCGAAGATTGCGGCCGACAGCGCGGAAAATTCGCTGGGCCTGTCGGTCGACCGTTACCGCAGCGGCGTCGCCAGCAACCTGGAAGTCGTGGTTGCCGAGCAGACCTTCCTCGGCTATCGTCGGCAGCAGGTGCAGCTGCAAGGCCAGCGCCTGCTGAATGCCGTGAAATTAATTAAAGCGCTCGGCGGCGGCTGGCACGCAAGCTCATGAGTGGATCTACTGCGCGACGCCGGGAAAAGCCTGTGATGCTCATCGTACTAACTGTACGATTGCGCTTCTCGGCTTCCCCCGACATCGCTCGCTACGATCCATTCATGAGCTTTGAACGAGAGATTTCATGAAAATCCTGGTCATCGAAGACGAACCGAAAACCGTCGGCTACCTGCAGCGTGGCCTGTCGGAGCAGGGCTACGCCGTCGACGTGGCCGGCAACGGCATCGACGGCCAGCATCTCGCCTTGACCGGTGACTACGACGCGATCGTGCTCGACATCATGCTGCCGGGCCGCGACGGCATCGCCGTGCTGCAGGCGCTGCGGCGCGAAAAGACCACGCCGGTCATCATGCTGACCGCGCGCGGCGAAGTCGACGACCGCATCCACGGTCTGCAGAACGGCGCCGACGATTATCTGGTCAAGCCCTTTTCCTTCCTCGAACTGCTGGCGCGCCTGCAGGCCTTGTCGCGCCGCGGCCGGCCGCAGGAAGCGGCGCACATCCGCATCGCCGATCTGCACATCGACCTGC
>DATMTZ010000042.1:0-2541 GCA_035563975.1 Oxalicibacterium sp.
AAACATGTCGGATATCGAACAACGCGTTAAGAAGATCGTCGCTGAACAACTGGGCGTCGCCGAAGCAGACATCAAGATCGAATCGTCCTTCGTTGACGATCTGGGTGCTGACTCGCTGGACACCGTTGAACTCGTGATGGCGCTCGAAGACGAATTCGAAATGGAAATCCCTGACGAACAGGCCGAAAAAATCACCACTGTGCAGCAGGCGATCGATTATGCCAAGGCACACGTCAAAGCGTAAGCAGTCTTTGAACGACTCCAGGAGAATTGCTTGAGCCGCTCTAGTAAACGTCGCGTCGTCGTCACCGGTCTTGGATGTGTTTCTCCCGTCGGCAATACGGTTGCCGATACATGGAAGGCAATCCTTGCAGGACAATCCGGTATTGCAACCATTACCAAATTTGATGCGACTCCCTTCAGCACGCATTTCGCTGGATAAGTAAAAAACTTCAATATCGAGGATTACATTCCCGGTAAGGAAGCGCGCCACATGGATACCTTCATCCATTACGGCGTGGCAGCCGGCATGCAGGCAATGCGTGACAGCGGCCTGGTGGTCACCGAGGAAAATGCCGAACGCATAGGCGTGATCGTCGGCTCCGGCATCGGCGGTCTGCCGCTGATCGAGGAAACCCACGCCGAACTGGCCAATCGCGGCCCGCGCCGCATCAGCCCGTTTTTCGTGCCGGCCTCCATCATCAACATGATCTCAGGCCATCTGTCCATCATCTATGGCCTGAAAGGCCCGAACCTGGCGATTGTGACTGCCTGTACCACGGGCTTGCATTCGATCGGGTCCGCCGGTCGCATGATCGAATACGGCGATGCCGACGTGATGATTGCAGGCGGTGCGGAATCGACGATTTCCCCGCTCGGCCTGGGCGGTTTCGCTTCGGCCCGCGCATTGTCTTCGCGTAACGACGATCCGGCCACCGCCTCGCGTCCGTGGGACAAGGATCGCGACGGTTTTGTGCTCGGCGAAGGCGCCGGCGTGATGGTGCTGGAAGAATACGAGCATGCGAAGGCGCGCGGCGCAAAAATCTATGCGGAACTGATCGGTTTCGGCATGAGCGCAGACGCCTATCACATCACCGCGCCGAACATGGACGGACCGCGGCGCAGCATGGTCAATGCACTCAAGAGCGCAGAGATCGCACCGGATCAGGTGCAGTATCTGAACGCGCACGGCACCTCGACGCCGCTGGGCGACAAGAACGAAACGGATGCAGTGAAAGCGGCATTCGGCGACCACGCCAAGAAGCTGACCGTGAATTCGACCAAGTCGATGACCGGCCACTTGCTGGGTGGCGCCGGCGGTCTGGAGTCGGTCTTCACGGTACTGGCCGTGCATCACCAGATTTCGCCGCCGACCATCAACATCTTCAATCAGGATCCTGAATGCGATCTTGATTACTGCGCCAATACGGCGCGTCAAATGCCGATACAGTACGCCATGAAAAACAACTTCGGTTTTGGCGGTACCAACGGTACTTTGATTTTCGGTAAGGTCTGATCGATCCGATTGTTCGCAAGAACAATCGGATTTTTTCATTCTTCCCATGTCGATTGCGGTTTCCGCCGTAGTAGCCCGCTCCAGGCGCCTGTCGGGCGTGGTTGCGGGGATGTGCGTATGCGTTGCAGTGGCTGGTTTCACGATTGCTGCCGGGCTGGCTGGCGACCTGTCGGTGCTTGAAAAAGGCGTACTTGCCGGCATGTGCTTGTTGATTGCTGCCTATGTGTTTTTTCGCACGGTAAGAATTGAAAAAACCTGTGAAATTCATGTGTCCGGTACAGGGCAAATCCGGTTGCGCAAATTGTTGGGCGATAGCCGTGCTCCTGTTCGGAAGGATGCGGAACATTCCGGCGCGAGGCTTCCTGACGCAGGATATTCCGTGAATCAGCATGGCGAACTGGTACGACTGCTACCGGCTTCGACTCTATGGTCCTGGTTGTTGATCCTGCATCTTCGGCACGAAAATGGAAGAAATAGCATACTCACGATTCTGCCGGATGCCGTAGGCGAAGAGAGTTTTCGCGCATTGCTGGTCGCGTGCCGATGGATTGCCACGCGCCGCGCGGAAGACACTCGTTAAACATCGTAAATTTCGCCCGAAATTTTGAACTAATGATGTTTCGGCCAGTCAACAAGCGGACCGCGTGCGTGTTGCAGCAAAACAAGGGAATGGGGATTGACGACAGAACGCGATATTGATCAGCTACTTGTCGAACGTGTACAACGCGGCGAGAAAAAAGCTTTTGAGCTGCTGGTGATCAAATACCAACGGAAACTGATGCGACTTGTGTCGCGGCTCGTGCGCGACCAGGCGGAAGCCGAGGATGTGGTGCAGGAGGCGTTCATCAAGGCGTATCGCGCATTGCCGCAGTTTCGCGGCGATTCGGCCTTTTATACGTGGCTGTACCGGATTGGTATCAACACCGCAAAAAACTATCTGGTGACACAGGGCCGTCGGGCGCCGACTTCGACCGAGGCCGACGTCGAGGAAGCAGAAACTTTTGACGACGGTGATCACCTAAGAG
>DATMTZ010000043.1:0-3190 GCA_035563975.1 Oxalicibacterium sp.
GCCAGACAATCTGCTGCTGATCGTGGCCGAGCGTGACGGCCGCCCGATCGCCTCGTCGCTGGTGGTGCACGATGCGCGCACGCTGTACGGCCGCTACTGGGGCGCGCTGGAACACGTGGACTGCCTGCACTTCGAAACCGCCTATTACCAGCCGCTCGAATACTGCATCGCGCATGGCATTGCCTGCTTCGAAGGCGGCGCGCAAGGCGAACACAAGATGGCGCGCGGCTTCCTGCCGCAGCAGACCTGGTCCGCGCACTGGCTGGCGCACACCGCCTTTGCCGACGCCGTCGAGCATTTCCTGCAACGCGAAAGCCACGGTGTGGCCGCCTACATCGACGAATTGAACGAACACAACCCGTTCAGGATCAAAATGTGAAATGTGTAGCTTTTGCAATGCAGCGCTTGTCATCCCACCGACCAAAAGGCATGCTAGCGAACCATGACATTACACGCCGTCCTTCCCAATACCGAGCCGAATCCGGTCACCCGCATCGGCCGTTTTTACGTCAAGCAGGAACTGGGCCGCGGCTCGATCGGCATCGTCTACCTGGCACATGACCCGATCATCGACCGCGACGTCGCGGTCAAGGCAGTGCGCAAGCGTCTGTCGATCGTCGAACGCAAGCAGAACGAGCAGCAATTCATCAACGAGGCGCGTGCGGCGGGACGGCTGCAGCACGCGAACATCGTGACGATCTACGAGGCGTCCTGCGAGGGCGACTTGACCTACATCGCGATGGAATACCTGCAGGGCCGCGAACTGAGCAAGCTGCTGGATGCCGGCCACCGCTTCACGCCGGACGACGTGGCATCGATCTCCTGGAAGATCGCCGACGCGCTGGATCACGCGCATCGCCATGACGTGGTACACCGCGACATCAAGCCGGCCAATATCTTCCTGGTCGCGGACCACCAGCCGAAACTGGTCGATTTCGGCATCGCGCGTTCGCCGAACCGCGTTCCCGACACGCAGGGGCACGATGCCTACACGCTGTTCCACGACAACCTGCTCGGCACGCCGAACTACATGTCGCCGGAACAGGCGCTCGGCCTGGCGGTCGATGCGCGCACCGATATCTATTCGCTGGGCGTGGTGATGTATGAAATGCTGGCCTTCCGCAAGCCTTTCCAGTCGATCGATACCGACAAGCTGCTGCAGCAGATTGCCTACAAGGCGGCGCCGGAGCTGCACCTGATCCAGCCGGAGGTACCGCTCGCGCTGTCGCACATTGTCGCCAAGGCGATGCAAAAGAAACCTGAAAAACGCTACCAGCACGCGGAAGAAATGGCGCTCGACATCAAGCGCTACCTGATGCGCACGCGCCGCCAGAACGAACGCTCGTCGAAATCGCTGGTGGTGGCGGAGCCCAGCGAGCGCATGGAAGAAAAGGAAAAGCGCAAACCGGCTTTCTCGCCGCTGTTCTGGGCCGGATGTTCGGCGCTGTTGGGCGGCTTGCTGGTGCTGTTCTGGCTATGGGATGGCGGCCGCCTGCCCTGAGCATTTTCTTCCGCGGCGAAAGCTTCGCGTCTGCGTCAGCGTGCCTGCAAGGCCGCCAGCACCTGCCCCTTCAAGGTCTTGATCAAAGCCGTCTCGTCCGGCGGCACGCCCTCGGGGGCGACCTGCGCACGGTCGGCGTAAAAGAAGCCGATCGGCTTCTTCTGCACGATCAGCGGCAACAGGATGAAGCTCGCCGCATCCGGCAGCAAGGCGCGATGCCAGGCCGGGATCAGCGCGCTGATTTTCGGGTCGCTGGTATCTGAAATCACCAGGTCTGCATCGTTTTCCAGTGCCAGGTGAAAGATGTCGCGCGCCGATTGTGCCGAAAACGCGAAGTGCGTCTGCCAGTCGAGATCCTGCCGCCCCAACGCGACTCGCGCGCGATAATGGTTGCGCTGCACATCCTTCATGCAAATGGTTGCGAAGCGGAAGCCCATCGCGTTATACAAGGTTTCCAGCGCGAGCATGATCAGGTCGTTGGTGCGGCAACGTCCCGATGCCATCATTTCCGTCGCGTCCTGAATGCCAGCCAGCAGCAGGTCGCGCGCATTGAGCGGCTTGCCGCTGGGATGGCGCGCGTGAACCTGCACGCCGGGCTCCTCAGTACCAACCAGCATGAGTTCCTTCAACACGTCCATTGGCGCCGGCCCCGGCTCATCGCCGTCGTCTTGCGCTTCGTCCAAGGTCCCCTGCGCGTCCTCCATCAGGACCGCGGTCTCGTGCTCGACCCGGGCAAACATCTTTTCCAGGATTTCGTAATCGAGGTTCAGCGCGGCGCCATAGCGGTTCAGCAAGGGCCGACAGGCGATTTCCGCACCCGGCCGCTGCATGCGCGGCACCAGCGTGGCGGCCGCGGTACTGAAGGCGGCGACCTGCTGTACCCATTCGTGGCGCGAGCGCGCAGGCTTCAGCTCGCCGGCAGGCGGCGTGCTCATGGCATGGATGATGGTCTCGGGAATCTGCCATTCCTGGAGCACCGCTTCGCTCAGCATGTCGAAGCTGCAGCCCAGCACCTGCATCGATGCCTGGAACGGCGTGTGCTGGCCGCTGTCGACCAGCGCCGCGATCTCGTCATACAGATCGGGATCGTGCGCCGCCACCAGCAGCCGGCCGATATTCTTGAACAGCGCAGCGACAGCCGCCTCTTCCGCATCCTTGTAATGGCTGCGCCGTGCCATTTCGCGGCCGACGATGCTGGCGCACAGCGCTGCCTGCAATTCGGTACGCACGCTACGCGCGCGTTTGCCGGACAGGCCTTCCACCAGCATCATCGCCAAGGCAGTCGTCTTCACCACGTCAAAGCCGAGCACGAAGATGGCCTTCGAGATCGTGGTAACCGGCTTGCCGGACGCCATGCGGTAGTAGACGATGTTGGACAGCCGCAGCACTTTTTGCGACAGCGCAACGTCGGATAGCACGAGATAGGCAAGATCGCGCACCGCTTCGTCGTTCGACGACGCGAGTTGCACAACGCGGGAAATGGAACTGCCGAGCGCCGGCAAGTCGGTGTCGCCGGCAATCGCCTTCAACAGGCGATCGCGCGCCGTCAGGTTCGATTCGCTGGCGGCGGGTGGAGCTGAAGACATGAAACGCTCCTGTTTGCTGTCTCTTGAATAATTATTGGTCAAGCGCCGCACAACAAATGCACAGCGACGTTTCGATGATGATCCAGCGTCTCGAAATTGTCGA
>DATMTZ010000044.1:0-3257 GCA_035563975.1 Oxalicibacterium sp.
AGCGGCGGCGCCGGCCAGGCCGCACAATCGCAAGGCAGCGGACGCGCGGACGCCAGCTACGGCCAGAAAGTGGCGGCGAAAATCCGCTCGAATACAATATTCAACGTGCCGGATACTTTAAGCGGGAATCCGGCGGTGGAATACGATGTCGAACTGCTCCCTGACGGTTCGGTGCGCGGCTTGCGCCTGAACAAATCGTCCGGACTGCCCGGCTTCGACGAAGCGGTCAAGCGGGCGATCCAGGCATCGCAACCCTTCCCGCCCGACAAATCCGGACGGGTGCCATCCAGTTTCACCGTCATTCATAAACCGAAGGACCAATGAATCCCATGACCAAGACGCTTTTCGTTCGCCTGTTTGCGATCTTCACGCTGCTGATCGCCAATTTCGCCCATGCGCAGCTGCGCGTGGAAATCGCCGGCGTCGGCGCCAACCAGATCCCGATCGCGATTGCTGCCTTCGGCGATGAATCGATCGCACCGTCGCAGATCAGCGCGATCGTCAAGGCCGACCTGGCGCGCAGCGGCTATTTCCGGATTATCGACACCGGCAACGTGATGACCGAGAACACGCCGGTCAACTACGCCGACTGGAAAGGCCGCGGCGCCAATGCCATCGTCGTCGGCAGCGTATCGCGCCTGCCGGACGGCCGCTTCGATGTCAAATACCGCTTGTTCGACACCGTGCGCGAAACGCAGCTGTCGTCGATGGCGCTGTCCTCGCAGCCGCAATATATCCGCGTCGCCGGCCACAAGATCGCCGATGACATCTATCTGAAGCTGCTCGGCGTTCCCGGCGCCTTCGCCACCCGCATCGCCTATGTGACGAAATCCGGCCGCGAATACCGCCTGGAAATCGCCGATTCCGACGGCGAAGGCGTGCAGGTCGCGCTGCGATCCAACGAACCGATCATTTCGCCGTCGTGGTCGCCGGACGGCACCAAGGTCGCCTATGTATCGTTCGAGAACCGCAAGCCGGTGGTGTATGTGCAGGACCTGGTGACGCGCAAGCGCACCGTGGTCGCCAACTTCAAAGGCAGCAATTCCGCGCCGGCATGGTCGCCGGACGGCAGCAAGCTGGCCGTCGCGCTGTCGCGTTCCGGCTCGACCCAGATTTACCTGGTCAACGCCGACGGCAGCGGCCTGCGCCGCCTGAGCAATTCGGCCGGCATCGATACCGAGCCGCAGTTCTCGGCCGACGGCCAGAGCATCTACTTCACCAGCGACCGCAGCGGCGGCCCGCAAATCTACAAGATGAGCGCCTCCGGCGGCGATGCGCGGCGCGTCACCTTCAATGGCCCCTACAACATCAGCCCGCGCATCTCGCCGGACGGCAAATACCTGGCCTATATCTCGCAGCGCAGCGGCAAGTTCCAGCTCTACCTGCTGGATCTGGGCAACGGCCAGGAAATGCGCCTGTCCGACACCGCACGCGACGAATCGCCAAGTTTTTCGCCGAACAGCCGCTACATCCTGTACGCAACCTCGGACGGCGGCCGCGGCAACCTGGCGGTGGTCTCGGTGGACGGCAGCGTGCGGCAGAAGCTGAGCCTGCAGGCAGGCGATATACAGGAGCCCAAATGGGGCCCGTTTATGAAATAATGCCAATGGTTATCTTTTAATTTTTACCCCCCTGAACTTACTGCTACAACAAGGAGAATTCCAAATGCGTACTTTGACTTCCGTCTTCGTTCTGTCGAGCGCCCTGCTGCTCGCCGCCTGTTCGTCGACCAAACTCGACGACAAGGCACCGGTGGTCGATCACAGCGGCGCCGATGCTCGTACGGTCGGCACCGTCAACACCGGCAGCAGCGATCCGCTGAACGATCCGCAAGGCGTGTTAGCCAAGCGCAGCGTCTACTTCGACTTCGACAGCTATGTCGTCAAGCCTGAATATCAGTCCGTGATCGAAAACCACGCGAAATACCTGCAATCGCACAAGGATCGCAAAGTGATCATCCAGGGCAATACCGATGCCCGCGGCGGCGCCGAGTACAACCTGGCGCTGGGTCAGAAGCGTGCAGAAGCCGTGCGCAAGTCCATGTCGCTGCTGGGCGTTTCCGAGTCGCAGATGGAAGCCGTCTCGCTCGGCAAGGAAAAACCAAAAGCACTGGGTAACGATGAAGCAGCATGGGCAGAAAACCGCCGTGCCGACATCGTTTACTGATCTGCATGACGATGTTTAGGAAAACCCTGATTGCGGCCCTCGTGGCCGCATTTTCCTGCGCATCGTTCCAGGCGCATGCGGCCTTGTTCGGCGACGACGAGGCCCGCAAGGCAATCCTGGAACTGCGTACCAAGGTCGATGCGCAGCAAAAGAATCTCGACAGCAAATCGTCCGCCCTGCTCGATCTGGCCAACCAGAACGAGTCGCTGCGCCAGGAAATCGCAAGGCTGAATGGCCAGATTGAAGTCCTGTCCAACGAACTCGCGACGTCCCAGCAACGGCAAAAAGATTTCTATACTGACCTCGACACGCGCCTGCGCAAGCTTGAACCGCAGAATGTCACGGTCGATGGCAAGGATGCCCTGGTCGGGCAGTCGGAGCAGCGCGACTACGACAATGCGTTCTCGCTGTTCAAGTCCGGCGACTACAAAAAGTCGGGCGCCGCCTTCTCCGAATTCATCCAGCGCTACCCGCAGTCGGCCTATGCGCCGTCCGCGCAATACTGGATCGGCAACGCCTACTATTCGCAAGGCAGTTATCGCGATGCGATTGCCGCGCAACAGGCCCTGCTGAAAAAATATCCGGATAACGCGAAAGCGCCGGATGCGATGCTGAACATTGCCAGCTCCTACATCGCACTGAAGGACACCAAGACGGCAAAGAAAACGCTGAATGCGCTGATTACGCAGTATCCAACTGCGCCGGCCGCGCAGACCGCCAAGGAGCGGCTCGCCAGCCTCAAGTAAGATCGGTCACAGCGCAGCTGCCCGACATCCACATGCAAATCGCCCGCCTGCCGGGCGATTTTTTCCCCCTCTGCCGCCGCCGCGGGCATCGGCCGCGCACCCCGGGCAAACTGTACGCGGGGACATTTCGCGATCACGCTTGGCCACCGCAAGATACGCATTTCTTACGAAGAAAAAAAGCATGATTTGATTGACACCAACAATCAAGCTTCCTATAATAGCTGTCTTTCGGGTCGTTAGCTCAGCTGGTAGAGCAGCGGACTTTTAATCCGTTGGTCGCAGGTTCGAATCCCGCACGGCCTACCAAATTAAAAAGGGTTCAGATGAAAATCTGAACCCTTTTTC
>DATMTZ010000045.1:0-13192 GCA_035563975.1 Oxalicibacterium sp.
ACCTCGCCCGCGACGACGGCGAAGCCGCGGCCCTGCTCGCCGGCGCGCGCCGCTTCCACCGCTGCGTTCAGCGCCAGGATATTGGTCTGGAAGGCGATGCCGTCGATCAGGCCGATGATGTCGACGATGCGCCTGGCCGACGCATTGATCTCATCCATCGTCTTGCCGACGTTCTGCACCGCCGCGCCGCCCTTGCCGGCGACGGCCGATGCCGACAGCGACACCTGGTTGGCCTGCGCCGCGTTGTCGGCGTTCTGCTTCACGGTGGACGCGAATTCTTCCATGCTCGATGCAGTTTGTTCGAGACTGGACGCCTGCGCTTCGGTGCGGGCCGACAAGTCCATGTTACCGTCCGCGATCTCGCGCGCAGCGATCAGAATGGCAGCGACGTTTTCGTTGACGTCGCCGATCACCGAACGCAGATTCACGTTCATCTGCTGCAGCGCGCGCTGCAGTTGCCCCATATCGTCGCTGCGATGTGCATCCAGGCTGGTCGTCAGATCGCCGCCGGCAAGCGCATTGGCGCTGACGACCAAGTGCTTCAGCGGCCGTACCACCGAAACGCGCAAGCCGTTCCATGTCAGCAGCGCGAGCAGCGTAGCCAATAGCGTGATGCCGCCATAGCAGTACTGCAGCGCGTCGCCGGCATGCAGCGCGGCAGAAATGCCCAGCGTCAGAATGAGCACAAGCAAGGCGCCCATCGCGATGCCGATGCGCGCGCCGAGACCGATATTGCTCAATGCCGCCAGCTTGCCGGCCAGGCCGGTCGAAACCAGCGCGCCGCGCCGGAATGCCAGCCCCCTGGCCTGCCCCGAGGCGAAGCGTGCGTACACGCGACTCGCGTCGTCAATCTGCTGACGGCTCGGCTTGCTGCGCACCGACATGTAGCCGACCACGCGTTCGCCGTCGCGCACCGGTGTGGCATTCGCATAGACCCAGTAGTGGTCGCCGTTCTTGCGGCGGTTCTTGATTACGCCGTTCCATGGCAGACCGAGTTTCAGCGTCTGCCACAGATCGTCGAAGGCTTCTTCCGGCATATCCGGATGGCGCACGATGTTGTGCGGCGCGCCCATCAGTTCCTGCTCGGTGAATCCGCTCGCTTCGATGAAGGCCTGATTGCAATAGATGATGCGTCCCTTGGCATCGGTTTGCGACACCAGCGATACATCATCTCTCAACACATGTTCTTGATGGGTGACGGGAAAATTCTTGCGCATGACGTGCTTTGGTGGGTTGATACGGTGCGAGCGGTCCGAGGCATGACTGACCGTCTACTTTCCCATGTCATTAACAGGGTTATAGCGATGGTAGCGCGAAGTCGTGATTTTTTAATTGACTAAGTCACTCGGGAATCGGTCCGAAAGATCGCCTCATTTCATTTTCCACAACACGCTTTTGCAGGTTCGATGCCTTGCGCGTCAACATTTGTTCATTGATCAGCCGTCAATATTTCGTTAGCATCGGGGCCACATCGCATGCAGCGCACGCGACGTATCGCTTGTCCTTCGACTTTCCATTCCCCTCAAATCACACGAGGTTTTATGCTCGGAAGTTCCTGCGGCATCCCGACTCCTGCTTGCGCATTCACTCCCCATAAGGACAAGGCGGGAAGCGCCGGCACCTTACCGTTTGTCCTCACGCTGCTCGCGGCGTTGTTCATTTCATTGCCAGCCCAGGCAGCATACACGGGAGATCTTGGAGACCTGAGCCTGGAAGAGCTGGCAAACATCCAGGTCACTTCCGTATCCAAGAAATCGGAATCGCTCGCCGATGCGCCGGCCTCGATCTTCGTGATCACCGGCGAGGAGATTCGGCGCGCCGGCGCCACGACCTTGCCCGAAGCGCTGCGGCTGGCGCCCAATCTGCAGGTTGCCAGGGCAAATGCGCGAAATTATGCGATCACCTCGCGCGGCTTCAATACCGTCCTCGAGAACAAGCTACTGGTTCTGATAGACGGCCGCGTCGTCTACTCGCCGCTGTACTCGGGCGTATATTGGGACGCACAGGACGTCGTACTGGAAGATGTGAAACGCATCGAAGTCATCAGCGGATCTGGAGGGACGTTGTGGGGCGCCAACGCGGTCAATGGCGTGATCAACATCATTACAAAGAGTGCGGCAGACACGCAGGGCCTGCTGGTATCGGCAGGCGGCAGCGCCGACGAACGTAATGGCGCAGTTCGCTATGGCGGCAAGATGGCGAACGGCGGCAGCTATCGCATTTACGCCAAGCACGCGGAAAATGACGATATGCGTACCGCCAACGGCACCAGCACACCGTGGGGATGGAGCCGCCAGCAAGCTGGTTTCCGCAACGACTGGGCGAGCGGCGGCAACAAGGTCACGTTGCAGGGCGACGCATACAACGGCAATCTGCATCAATACAACACGCCGGATATTGCGATCGGCGGCGCCAACTTTTTAGGCCGTTTCCAGCACATCGTATCGGACGATTCCAGCATCATCCTGCAAGCCTATTGGGACTACACCGAACGCAAACAGCCCGGCGCCTTCATCGAATACCTGAATACGCTGGATCTGCAATTACAGCATTCCATCACCTTGAGCGGCAGCCACAACATTGAATGGGGTGCCGGCTATCGCTATGCGATGGACCACGTCAACAATGACACCTCCTTTGCGTTCCTGCCCACTTCACAGAATATGTATTGGGGTAATGTCTTCATCCAGGATCAGCTTGCGCTAACCGAAACGTTGCAGCTGACGACCGGTCTCCGACTGGAGAACAACAATTACACCGGCGTCGAAGCGCTTCCCTCATTGCGTTTGTCGTGGAAACCGGCGGCGGATCACCTGATCTGGGGTGCGATTTCTCGTGCGGTGCGTGCGCCGTCACGCTTCGATCGCGATCTCTATCTTCCGCCGCCTCCCAGTTCGCCGCTCCTGGCCGGAGGACCCGATTTCGAATCGGAAGTCGCAACGGATGTCGAAATCGGCTATCGCGGCCAACCAACACGCAACCTGTCCTATTCCGCGACCCTGTTTCATACGAACTACGACAAGCTCAGAACTTTCGAACTCCAGTCAGGACGCATCTACGCCGACAACCTCGCGCAAGGCACATCGCGGGGCATCGAAATGTGGGGCAGCTGGCAAGCCGCAGATCGCTGGCGTCTGTCCGCTGGATTCGTTACACAGAAAATCCGGACAGAACTGGAGCCTGCAAGCAATGACTTGAGCGCGGCGTTTGGATTGACGACCAGCGACCCTAGCCATTATTGGATGCTGAGATCGTCCTACGATATCGATTCGCGCCAAGAACTCGACGTGACCTTCCGTTACGTCGGCGCATTGCGCAATCCCGATGTGCCTTCCTACAGCACGATGGATCTGCGCTATGGCTGGAAAATCCGGCGTGACCTGGAACTTTCCGTCATCGGACGAAACCTGATCGGCGGCACGCATGCGGAATTCGGCGACGAGACCGGCCGCAACGTATTCGATCGCAGCATTTTCTTCCGACTGGTCTGGCGCAAGTGAAGGTATTTCTGACAATGCCGCCAATATTGAAACGCCCTCGCATTCGAGGGCGCGTCGGCAGCTCACGAATCCTTGTGCTGCTTCTGTTGTGTTGCCAATTGCTGATGCCCACGCTGACCTATGCCGCACAGGATAGAAGCGCGAGCGAAGAAGCCGTGAAGGCGGCATCCATCTACAAGTTCCTGAATTACATCGAATGGCCGCCCGAGTCTTTTGCCAGCGCCGATACGCCCTACGTCATTGGCGTGGTCGATGCCGACGGCGTGGCAGACGCGTTGGCCGACATCGTCGCGCGGCGACGTGTCAATAATCGCCAGGTCGTCGTGAAGCGCTTGCACAGCGAGGACAGCGCCGCCGGCATTCACGTCCTGTTCATCGGCAAGGCGGAAAGATCGCGGCAGGCGGCATGGATCCGATCCGCGCAAGCGCTGCCGGTCCTTGTCGTCACCGAAATGGACAACGCGCTTGCGCAAGGCAGCATGATCAATTTCACCCTGGTCGACCATCGCGTCCGCTTTGAAGTCAATCTCGCCTCGCTCGAACACTCGCGATTGCGGGTCAATTCCCGCATGCTCGCGGTCGCCTTCGCCGTCATCAAGGACATGCCGCAATGATCAAAGGTATACGTCAATCCATCCTGCGCAAGTTCACGCTGGCGATGCTGGCAACGACTTTATCGGCACTACTGTTGTGCTGCACGATTCTGCTGATTTATGACGTGCGCAATTTCGAGTCGAGCTGGATCGGCGACCTGACGACGCAATCGGACATCCTGGCCAAGGCCAACCTCGCAGCGCTCGAATTCAACGATCCGAAAGTAGTGAAGGAAAACCTGGATCAGTTGAAGGCGCGCCCCAGCATCATCGCCGCCGCGATCTACGCAGCAAACGGCCGCATCGTCGCCAGCTACGGCAGCACGCCGGCGGCGCGCAACGCGATCCCAACGATGCCGGCAAACAGCGGATATGACATCACGGACGGACAGATCGCGCTGTTCAAGCCGATCACCCGCGGCAGCGAAATGTTCGGCACCGTTTACCTTCGAGCGGAGTATCCGCTGGCCCATCGCATCAAGAACTACGCGCTGATCATGGCGGCAGTGATGGCAGCCAGTCTGTTTTTTGCGGCGATCGTGGCGAGCTGGCTGCAGCGCGCGATCGCCAAACCGATCCTGGCGCTGACGGACGCTGTCAACGATGTGATCCGCAACCGAGACTTCTCCGTTCGCGTCAGCAAGACCGCGGACGACGAAACCGGCGTGCTGGTCGATGCATTCAATCACATGCTGAATGAAGTCGGCCACCGCGCGAAGGACCTGGAAGATTCCAACCTCGCCCTGCAGCGGGAAATGCGCGAGCGCGTGAACGCGCAGGAAGCGTTGCAGCAGCTGAATGACACGCTGGAACAACGCATCGCGGCGCGCACCTCCGAACTGCAGCGCGCGCACGATGATTTGCGCCAGGCGCAAAAGCTGGAAGCGATCGGCCAGCTGACCGGCGGCGTGGCGCACGATTTCAACAATGTGCTGCAAGTCATTTCCGGCAATCTGCAACTGCTGCAGATGAGCCTGCCGGCGGACGCGAATGCGCAAACGCGGCTGCAGTCTGCCGCTTTTGCTGCAGAACGCGGCGCCAAGCTTTCGATGCAGTTGCTGGCCTTCGCGCGCAGGCAGCCGCTGCGCCCCGTCGCCACCAATCTCAGCCGCGTACTGCGCGGCATGGACGACCTGCTGCGGCGCGCGCTCGGCGAATCGGTCCTGATCGAAACCGTGGTCACCGGTGGCTTGTGGACCACGCTGGTCGACCAGAACCAGATCGAGAACGTGATCCTGAACCTGGCGATCAATGCGCGCGACGCCATGAATAACGGCGGCAAGCTGACGCTGGAGCTCGGCAACGCCATGCTGGACGACGACTACGTCGCCGCCGAGCGCGACGTGCCGGCCGGACAATATGTAATGCTTGCGATCTCGGACACCGGCAGCGGCATGCCGCCCGAAGTTGCAGCGCGCGCATTCGAACCCTTCTTCACGACCAAGCGCGAAGGCGAAGGCACCGGTCTCGGCCTCAGCATGGCGCATGGCTTCGTCAAGCAGAGTCAGGGGCACATCAAGATCTACAGCGAGGTGGGCAGCGGCACGACAGTTCGTATCTATCTGCCGCGCTGCCACCAGCCGGAGGCCGATTCGCCTCAGCTGCTGAAAGGTCCGGCAGTCGGCGGCTCGGAAACGATCCTGGTGGTCGAAGACGATCCGAGCGTGCAAGCCACCGCCGTGGATATGCTGATCGGCCTTGGCTACCACGTGCTGAAAGCGAATGACGGCGAAAGCGCACTTGCCATCCTGGAAAGCGGCGCCCCGGTCGACCTGCTGTTCACCGACGTCGTCATGCCCGGGCCGTTGCGCAGCCCGGAGCTCGCGCAGCGCGCCAAGCAGTTACTGCCGCATCTGCAGGTATTGTTCACATCCGGCTATACGCAGAACGCGATCGTGCATGGCGGCCGCCTCGACCCCGGCGTCGAATTGATCAGCAAGCCGTATCGGCGCGATGATCTGGCACGCAAGATTCGTCATATCCTGGCGAATGCCGCACAGGCGAACAAGGCACCGGGGGCGCCGACCGACAAACTTCCGTCAAAGTCTGCGTCGATGCGCATTCTGGTGGTGGAAGACAACGAAGACGCGAAGATCATGCTGTGCGACCTGCTGACCGCGCTGGGGTACAAGGCCAGCGACGCGGCCAGTGCGGAAGAAGCGCTCGAAAAATTCGGTACGCAGGAATTCGATGCGTTGCTGACCGATGTCATGCTGCCCGGCATGTCGGGCATCGAACTTGCGCGCCGCATGCTGGCCAATCGCCCTTCGCTGAAGATCATTTTCTCGTCGGGCTATGGCGAAGTGTCGCAGGAAGAAGCCGGCATCAGGTCGGCCTCGCTACCCAAACCCTACGATCTGGAAGACTTGCAGAAAGCCCTGGACAGTCTTTGAGATATTGCGCTCTCAGGCGGTCCGGGCTTGCGCTGCCATGCCGGCAGGCAGTTTTTCGAGCAGCTTTCCGCGCGCCTCCTGCACTGCCTGCGCTACCGCTTCGGGGCCAAAGACCAGGCCCTGCAGCGGAAAGAAATGTACATCGCTGATGCCGATCGAAGCCAGCGCATAGCGCAGGTAAGGCGTGAGGAAGTCCAGCTGCTTCGCCCGTTCTCCGGCGTGAAAGGAGCCCGAGCTGACCAGCACGAAGGTCGGCTTGTCCTTCATCAATCCCACCTTGCCCTGCGGCGTCGATACAAAACTGCGATCGATGCGTATGACATGGTCGATCCACAGTTTCAGCGCGGCCGGCACGGTGAAGTTGTGCATCGGCGTCACGATGAACAATATGTCGTGCTGTTCCAGTTCCGCAATCAGCCGTTCCGACCATTCGAAGGCCTTGTCGTCATGCGCCGCATGCGAAGTGACGGCGAGCGCATAGTCACGCCCGATGGGCGGAATGGGTGCCCGCACCAGATCACGCTCCGTGATCTGCACGTTTTCCATACCCGATGCGGCAATGGCTTCCATCGCCAGCCGGTAACCGTGGCTCGCGTCGCTGTGCGGTCCGCTGTTCAGCAACAGAATGCGCGTCATGTCTTATTCCCCTGAAAGTGGTTCGACGAAATGCATGCCGCGCGCGAGCAGGCCCTGACGGAAATAGAAGCGCTGCGCGAGCGCCATATGCAGACCGGTATCGAGCACGAAATGCCTGCAGCGCAGCGCGATGGCCTGCTGCCGCACTGCTTGCAGCAGCCGCTGTCCTACCCCGGCGCGATGCAGCGTCGCGGTGACGACCAGATCGTCGACATAGACGAAACGTCCGTACAGCAGATTGTCCTGCAGACGGTATCCCGCAAGGCCGACAATGACGCCATCCAGCCATGCGGCCAGCAGACGATAACCCTGCGCGCGTTGATGTTCGACTTGCACGATGTACGTTTCCTGGTCCGCCAGGTGCGGCCGCAGTTCCTTCATTACCGCAAAGGACGCGGCAAGATCGGCGCTGTGTTCGATGTGTTTAAGTTCGATCATGATGCCTGCATTTATCCTTGAGCTGAATGTAGCCTGTCGCTGCGATACGTCTGCACGGTCATTTCGCGGCCTGCGACTTGCCGAGCCAGGCAGCAAACGTGGTCCGGCCTATACGCGCGCTGTCGATCGGTGTCAGCGACTGGTCGTCCAGCCTGGCACCGTAGTACAGCGCGCCTGCATCGGCGACCACCTCGCGACTGTCGCCCAGCGCTTCGAGATAACGCTGCATCAAATCTGCGAGACCGAATTTCTCCGGCCCTGCCGCGTCGAAAGTGCCGTTGACCGGCTCCGCCAGCGCGGTGTCCGCCACAATCGCCGCAATGTCGTCGGAGGAAATCGGCTGCACCTTCGCCGGCGACAAGCGGATCTCATTACCGACAGTGCCGTATTGCGCAATGCCGGCAAGGAACTCGAAGAATTGCGTGGAGCGCACGATCGTGTACGGCACCTTGGCGGCCTTGATCAGGTTTTCCTGCGCCATCTTTGCGCGGAAGTAGCCGCTGTCGAGCATACGTTCTGTACCGACCACCGACAGCGCGATGTGGTGCTTGACACCCGCGGCCGCTTCCGCTGCCAGCAGGTTGCGGCCGGACGTTTCGAAGAAGTCGAGCACCGCCTGGTCCTCGAACGAAGGCGAATTGCTCAGATCGATCACGACCTGCGTGCCCTTCACCGCTTCCGCCAGCCCTTCGCCGGTGATCGTATTGATCCCCATGCGCGGCGAACCGGCGACCACGTCGTAACCGAGTTGACGCAGATTCGCACCGACTTTCGAGCCGATCAGCCCGCTGCCACCAATGATCAGGATTTTCATAGCATGTCTTTCAATGTGCGCCCGTCATCGGGCGATGGACTTCGATTGTCGGATGAAGGCAGGTCTTACGACGGCATCTTGCGGAACGCGATCGCGAAGCGGTTCCAGCTGTTGATCGACGTGATCAGCGCGGTCAGCTCCATCAGTTCCGCGTCGCTGAAGTGCGGGCGCACCGCTTCCCACACCGCATCGGGCACATGATTTTGCGACACCAGCGTCAGCGACTCGGTCCATTCCAGCGCGGCGCGTTCACGCTCGCTGAAAAACGGGCTTTCGCGCCACGCGGCAACGGTCGCCAGGCGGCGGTGCGTTTCGCCGGCCTTCAGCGCATCGGTCACGTGCATGTCGAGGCAGAATGCGCAGCCGTTGATCTGCGATGCGCGCAAGCGAACCAGGTCCTTGAGCAGAACGTCCAGCGTGCCTTTGGCAATCTGGTTTTCGACGCCGAGCAGTACTTTCATGATGGCAGGGTCGGCGTGGTAGAAGTCGAGGCGGGTTTGCATGTCAATCTCCTTGGTCGGTTTGAACAAAAGTGGTGCTGCGTTGATGTGTAGTATGCGAATATCTTGGCTATGCCAGAAGGGCCAAGAAATATAAAAAGGACTAGGCCATGATAAAAGCCGCATCACCCTCATCCGCGCTCGATTTCAGCGTCGACCGCTCGCTGGAACAGCCGATGTACCTGCAGATCTGCCAACGCTTCAAGACCGCGATCGAGCGAGGCCACCTGCATGCCGGCGACCGCGTCCCGGCCGTCCGCGCCCTGGCGACCGAGCTCAATCTGGCGCGCGGCACGGTCGAAATGGCCTACCGCATCCTGACCGACGAGGGATATCTGCAGGTGCGCGGCGCCGCCGGCACGATCGTATCGCCCACGCTGCCGCAACCCGCTGCGTTGAAGCCTGCTGCAGCAATCGGCGGGCAATCGCCGTCCTCGGTCGTCGACTACGACGGCAAGGCGCCCAAGCCGCTGCAACTGGGCTTGCCCGCGCTCGACGCCTTCCCGCGCAAGGTGTGGAACCGGCTGGTGGCGCAACGCCTGCGCGGCAGCGAACCAGCCAGGCTCGCCTATCCCGACCCGGCCGGCTATGACCGGCTGCGCGAGCGCATCGCCACTTATCTCGGCGTCTCGCGCGGCGTCAGCTGCCTGCCCGAGCAAGTGTTCATCACGACCGGTTTGCGTTCGACCCTCGAACTGACGCTCACCAGCCTCAGTACGACAGGCGACGAGTTCTGGTTTGAAGATCCCGGCTATATCCTCGCCCGTCCTTTCCTGCAGAACACCGGTGTCAAGCTCGTGCCGGTACCGGTCGATGAAAACGGCATGATGGTCGACGAAGGCAAGCAGCGCAGCCCTTATGCGAAGTTCGCAATGGTGACGCCGTCGCATCAAAGTCCGCTGGGTGTGACGCTGTCGCTGGAACGCCGCATGGCCTTGCTCGAATGGGCCAGCAAGGCCGGCAGCTGGATCATCGAAGACGATTACGACAGCGAGTTCCGCTACCAGGGAAGGCCGCTGCCTGCGCTGAAAAGCCTGGACCGAAACGACCGCGTCATTTACAGCGGCACCTTCAGCAAGGTCATGTTTCCTGGATTGCGGCTGGCGTATGTCGTCGCGCCGATCAACGCGATCCCGCGGTTTCAGGCGGTCTCATACAATCTAAACGCAGGCTGCCCCTATCTGTTCCAGGCCAGCGTCGCGGACTTCATCGCGGAAGGACATTTCTCCAGACACCTGAAAAGAATGCGCCACCTGTATGCCGAGCGCCGTGCGACGACGAAACGCGTCTTCGAGGAAGTGCTTGGCGGCCGCATACGAATCGACCTGCAACCGGGCGGCTTGCATATGCTCGCCAAGCTGGCCGATCATGAAAACGACGTCCTGCTGTCCGATCACATCCGCGCGGCGGGTTTGGCGCCGCACGCTCTCTCCCCTTGGTACGTCAACGAAAAGCCGCAACAAGGATTGCTGCTCGGCTTCGCCAATGTGGTGGATGAAAAGCATGCCAGACAGCTGGCGACGAAATTGAAAGACGCGTTACCCTCAAACTGACGGCCTACATCGCCGTGTCCCGTGCGGCACATCGTGCCTCCAGACCGCCTTCGATAGTGAGCGAACACATACCGCCGTCGCTTCACCATTGCCTATATGCAATATAGTGGACAGCTTTCTCGCATAGTCCAAAAGTCTTGTCATCGCCTTATCTGCTGCTGTTAGACTGCTACGCACGCGCTCACTAGCGGAATGGCAATGCAATGGAAAGAATACATTCGAGACCTTTGCGTTTTTTCAGTCCTGCTCCTTATCTCACAGGGGCGAGGAATTTATTGTCGTCGCTTACCTATCTCTCACAGACCTATGCGCCCGGCGAAGTCTTTCACGCATATTTCTTTCACCGTTTAAAAAATAAAAGAATTCGGGAACAATATTTCGCTGAAACGGAGCAGTAACAGAACTTGAAGCAGTCCCTGCAATTGACCAATGACTGGTTCAGCGGCAAGGCGCCTCCTTTCTGGCTCTCCGTTCTTGACGAATACGGCTACAGAGACAGGAACATGGAAGCGCTGGAGATCGGAAGCTGGGAAGGTTTGTCCAGTCACTTTCTTTTGACGTCCCTGCCGAAAGCGCACCTCACCTGCGTCGACACATGGGAAGGTGCTGACGAACACAAGGACGGAACTGCCGCGACGGCCGAGGTGTTGAGCAGGATCGAATCGACTTTCGATCAGAACCTTGCTCCCTACAAGTACAGGCTCACGAAATACAAGGGAACCTCCTTTTCGTTCTTTGAGAAGAACCCGCATCGCGAAGTGTTCGATTTCATCTACGTCGATGGCTCGCATCATTGCGACGACGTCATCATCGATGCGGTCAAATGCTTCGAGATGCTGAAGGTGGGCGGCGTCATGGTGTTCGACGACTACTTCTGGCGCCACTACCCGGACGCGATCGATAATCCGGCTGCCGCCATCAATCTCTTTCTGAGATTAAAAAAGGGACGATTCAAAATCGTCCGGATGTACTACCAGATCATTATCGAGAAGCAGGCTGATCGCTACTGAGGCGCTGCGCCAATGGCGGACATGGCACTGCGATCATCGAAGTCGTCCTTGCACAACTGGCCGGCACAAATAAAAAGGGGTTACGAATTAACGTAACCCCTTGTTTTATGGTGGGCCTCCCGTGAGTCGAACACGGCACCAACGGATTATGAGTCCGCTGCTCTAACCAAGCATGAGCTAGAGGCCCGTTACCTGGTTAAAGCTTAGTTGCCTTCGAGGAAGCTCTTCAGCTTGTCGGAACGCGATGGATGGCGCAGCTTGCGCAGCGCCTTCGCTTCGATCTGGCGAATGCGTTCACGCGTGACGTCGAACTGCTTGCCGACTTCTTCCAGCGTGTGGTCGGTCGACATCTCGATGCCGAAACGCATGCGCAAGACTTTTGCTTCGCGCGGCGTCAGCGAATCGAGGACGTCCTTCACCACACCGCGCATCGAGGCATGCAGCGCTGCATCGGAAGGGGCGAGCGTGTTGTTGTCTTCGATGAAGTCGCCCAGATGCGAATCGTCGTCGTCGCCGATCGGCGTTTCCATCGAGATCGGTTCCTTCGCAATCTTCATGATCTTGCGAATCTTGTCTTCCGGCATTTCCATCTTGATCGCCAGCGTCGCCGGATCCGGCTCGGCGCCGGTTTCCTGCAGGATCTGACGCGAGATGCGGTTCATCTTGTTGATCGTTTCGATCATGTGCACCGGAATACGGATGGTGCGCGCCTGGTCGGCGATCGAACGCGTGATGGCCTGACGGATCCACCAGGTCGCATAGGTCGAGAACTTGAAGCCGCGGCGGTATTCGAACTTGTCCACCGCTTTCATCAAGCCGATGTTGCCTTCCTGGATCAGGTCGAGGAACTGCAGGCCGCGGTTCGTGTACTTCTTCGCAATCGAGATCACCAGACGCAGGTTGGCCTCGGTCATTTCACGCTTGGCCTTGCGCGCCTTCATCTCGCCGGCGGACATCTTCTTGTTGATCGCACGCAGGTCCGGCAGCGGCAGGACCACGCGCGCCTGCAAGTCGATCAGCTTTTGCTGCAATTCCTTGATGGCCGGCACATTACGCGCCAGCACCACGCTGTACGGATGATTGCCTTCAACCTCGCCGTCGACCCACGCAAGGTTCGTCTCGTTGCCCGGGAAAACCTTGATGAAGTGGCTGCGCGGCATATTGCAGCGGTTGACGGCGACGTCGAGAATCTGCTTCTCGATGTGGCGCACTTCGTCGACCTGGTTGCGCAGCGTATCGCACAGCTTCTCGACGACCTTGGCGGTGAAGCGGATGCTGAGCAGCTCGTTCGAAATCGTTTCCTGCGCCTTCACGTAAGGCTTCGAGTTGTAGCCTTCCTTCTCGTAGGCCTTGCGCATCTTGTCGAATTGCGCGGCGATGTTGGCGAACTTGGCCAGCGAATCGCGCTTCAACTGTTCGATCTGCTCGGCGGTGAAGCCGGCCGCACCGGACGCAGTAGTTTCGGTTTCTTCCTCGTCGGCTTCTTCCTCTTCGTCCTCTTCGTCTTCGTCATCCGAAGCGGCGGCAGCTGGCGCCGCAGCGACGACCGCCACGTCAGACTCGTTCGGATCGACCAGGCCGTCGACGATTTCGTCGATCTTGGCTTCGTCGCGCGCAATGCGGTCGGCCGCAGCCATGATTTCCGCGATCGTGGTCGGGCAAGCAGAAATCGCCTGGATCATGTCGCGCAAGCCGTCTTCGATGCGCTTGGCAATATCGATCTCGCCTTCGCGCGTCAGCAGTTCGACCGAACCC
>DATMTZ010000046.1:0-3247 GCA_035563975.1 Oxalicibacterium sp.
GACCCGACCTTCGCGCACGAAGTCGCCGTCATCATGCACGACGGCCTGAAGCGCATGGTCGAGCAGCAGGAAGACGTGTTCTATTACATCACCGTGATGAACGAGAACTATCCGCAGCCGGGCCTGAAAGCCGGCCAGGAAGCGGACATCCTCAAAGGTTTGTACCTGCTGCAGGATGGCGGCAAGGATAAAAAAGGCGCGAAGGGCAACCGCGTGCAGCTGATGGGCTCGGGCACCATCCTGCGTGAAGTGATCGCTGCGGCCGAGCTGCTGAAGAACGACTGGGGCATCACTGCCGACGTCTGGTCTGCGCCGTCGTTCACGCTGCTGGCGCGCGACGGCCAGGATGTCGAGCGCTGGAACATGCTGCACCCGACGAGCGAGCCGCGCGTCGCGCACATCACGAAGTCGCTGCAGGGCAGCAGCGGTCCGATCGTGGTGGCGACCGACTACATGCGCACCTTCGCTGAACAGGTACGCGCCTTTGTGCCGAAGGACCGCACGTACAAGGTGCTGGGCACCGATGGTTTCGGCCGTTCGGACAGCCGTGCGAAACTGCGCGAGTTCTTCGAGGTCAATCGTTATTTCGTCACCATTGCCGCGTTGAAATCGCTGGCCGACGAAGGCGCGATCGCGGCATCTGTCGTGGCCGACGCCATCACGAAGTACAGCATCAACCCGGACAAACCGAATCCGGTCACACAGTAATTGCAGTTGGAAATCTTCCTCTGACTGAAGCACGGGGAACGCAGCGCAGGCGATATCCTGTATCTGCTTCCCCGCAGTCATGATGGCGGCACGCAAACAAGCGGAGAAAAATAATGAGCATGGTGGAAGTCAAAGTTCCGGATATCGGCGATTTCAAGGAAGTCGAAATCATCGAATTGCTGGTCAAGCCCGGCGATACGGTCAAAGCTGATCAGTCGCTGATCACCGTCGAATCGGACAAGGCCAGCATGGAGATCCCGTCGAGCCATGCCGGCGTGGTCAAGGATATGAAGGTCAAGCTGGGCGACAAGGTCGGCGAAGGTTCGCTGATCCTGACGCTGGAAGCGGCGGAAGAGAAGGCTGCAGCGCCTGCTGCAGCACCTGCGCCGAAACAGGAAGTTCCCGCTGCTGCACCCGCACCTGCCCCGACGCCTGCACCAGCGCCCGTACCAGTACCAGCAGCGGCGCCGACTCCAGCGCCCGCACCAGCATCAGCAATGCCACCGGCTGCCGCGCAGCCCGCAAGCTACGCGAGCAGCAAGGCACATGCTTCGCCATCGATCCGCAAGTTCGCGCGCGAACTCGGCGTCGATTTGAACAAGGTTGCCGGCTCGGGTCCGAAAGGCCGCATTACGCAGCAGGACGTGCAGAGCTACGTGAAAGGTGCGCTGGCAGCCGGCCCCGTTGCCGCACCTGCTGCATCGCCCGCGGCAAAAGCAAATGGCGGCGGTCTTGGCCTGTTGCCATGGCCATCGCTGGACTTCTCGAAGTTCGGTCCGACCACCATCGAACCGCTGTCGCGCATCAAGAAGATCAGCGGCCCGAACCTGCATCGCAACTGGGTAATGATCCCGCACGTGACGCAGTACGACGAAGCGGACGTGACGGACCTCGAAGCGCTGCGCAAGGAAAGCAACGAGAAACTGGCCAAGTCCGGCGTCAAGGTCACGCTGCTGGCCTTCGTCATCAAGGCCTGCGTCGCCGCGCTGAAGAAGCATCCGGAATTCAATTCCTCGCTTGATGAAAACGGCGAAAACCTGATCCTCAAGCAGTATTACCACATCGGTTTTGCGGCCGACACGCCGCACGGCCTGGTGGTGCCGGTGGTCAAGGACGCCGACAAGAAGTCGGTGACCGAGATCGCGCGCGAAATGGGCGAGTTGTCGGCGCAGGCGCGCGAAGGCAAACTGAAGCCGGCCGACATGCAGGGCGCCACCTTCACCATCTCGTCGCTGGGCGGCATCGGCGGTACCTACTTCACGCCGCTGATCAATGCACCGGAAGTCGCGATCGTCGGCCTGTCGAAGACGCAGATGAAACCGGTATGGGACGGCAAGCAGTTCGTGCCGCGCCTGATCCTGCCGCTGTCGCTGTCTTACGATCACCGCGTGATCGACGGCGCACAGGGTGCGCGCTTCATCACCTATCTGAACGAAGTGCTGAACGATCTGCGCAAGTCGCTGCTGTAAGCAAAAGCCAGTCGAAATCAACGGAGGCGGCAATCGGCCGATTGCGCCTCCTGTTCAAGGAGACCGCCAATGACGACCTGCGTCGTTGTGAAGAAGGGCAATGAAATCGCCATCGCCAGCGATTCGCTGGTCACGTTCGGCGACACGCGGCTGTCAAACGCGTACGAAGCCAACAACAAGATGTTCCAGATCGGCGAGTCGTGGATCACGCTGGCCGGCAGTGCTGCGCATTTTCCCGTCATGCGCAAGCTGTTGACGGGCATGGATGAAGACCTGAAGCTGAACAGTCGCGACGAGGTGTTCGACACCTTCTCCAAGGTGCACCAGATCCTGAAGGAAAACTTTTTCCTGAATACGAAGGAAGAGGATGACGATCCCTACGAGTCGTCGCAGATCGCGGCGCTGGTGGCCAATCCGAGCGGCATCTACGGCGTGTACTCGTATCGCGAAGTGTTCTGCTTCGACCGCTTCTGGGGCATCGGCAGCGGCCGCAATTTTGCACTCGGCGCGATGTACGCGGCCTACGACAAGGTGCCGACTGCGCGCGAGATTGCGGAGATCGGTGTGTCCGCCGGTGCGGAATTCGACAAGAGCTCGGCCGGTCCTTTCCGCATCGTCAGTTTTCCGATGCGAACCGAAATCAATAATTCGTAATACCAATAAACAAGAATCAGATGGCGCGGTGAACAACACGCATGCCGTACAACGGAGCTAAAGCGATGAGCACGATTGAAGTCAAGGTCCCCGATATCGGCGATTTCAAGGAAGTGGATGTGATCGAGGTCCTGGTCAAGGTCGGCGATACGGTGAAGGTCGATCAGTCGTTGATCACGGTCGAGTCCGACAAGGCCAGCATGGAGATTCCTTCCACGCATGCCGGCGTCATCAAGGAAATGAAGGTCAAGCTAGGCGACAAGGTTGCCGAAGGTTCCGTGCTGCTGATTCTGGAAGGCGTGGCGGAAACGCCGGCAGCCAAGCCGACCGAAAAGGTGAAGGAGGCCGCTGCTACGCCTGCGGCGGCTCCGGCCAGCGCACCGGCTGCATCGGCCGCGCCTGCCGCCGCGCCGCAA
>DATMTZ010000047.1:0-3678 GCA_035563975.1 Oxalicibacterium sp.
CGATGATCCAGCGCTACAAGCTGACGGAGGAAGATTATCGCGGTGCGCGTTTCGCGGATCTGGCGGCGGCCGGCGTTCAGGTCCCTGCCGGCAAAGAACTCTTCGTCAAGGGCAACAACGAATTGCTGTCGCTGACGCGCCCCGACGTGATCAGCGAAATCCATGAGCAGTATCTGGCGGCCGGCGCCGACCTGATCGAAACCAACACCTTCGGCGCGACCACCGTGGCGCAGGACGACTATCACATGGCGCATCTTGCCTACGAGATGAACGTGGCGTCCGCAAAACTCGCACGCGCGGCCTGCGACAAGTATTCGACGCCGGACAAGCCGCGTTTCGTCGCCGGCGCGCTCGGTCCGACGCCGAAGACGGCGTCGATTTCGCCGGACGTCAACGACCCCGCCGCGCGCAATGTCACCTTCGATCAGCTGGTTGCCGCGTATCTGGAGCAGACGCGCGGCCTGGTCGAAGGCGGTGCCGATGTGCTGCTGGTCGAAACCATTTTCGATACGCTGAACTGCAAGGCGGCGCTATTCGCGATCGACACCTTCTTCGAAGAGAGCGGCAAGCGTTTGCCGATCATGATTTCCGGCACCGTGACCGATGCCTCCGGCCGCATTCTGTCCGGCCAGACCGTGCCCGCGTTCTGGCATTCGGTGCGCCACGCGAAGCCGCTGACGGTGGGTTTGAACTGTGCGCTTGGCGCGGCGCTGATGCGCCCGTATGCGGAAGAGTTGTCGAAGATCGCCGACACCTACGTCTGCATCTATCCGAACGCCGGTTTGCCGAATCCGATGAGCGATACCGGCTTCGACGAGACGCCGGACGTCACGTCCTCGCTGCTGAAGGATTTTGCCGAAAGCGGCTTCGTCAACGTCGCCGGCGGCTGCTGCGGTACGACGCCGGACCACATCCGCGCGATTGCGCAGACCGTTGCCAGCATTTCGCCGCGTGTGGTGCCGACGGTCGAACCGACGACGAAGCTGTCCGGCCTTGAACCCTTCGTGATCGACGATCAGTCGCTGTTCGTCAACGTCGGCGAGCGCACCAACGTCACCGGCTCCAAGGCGTTCGCGCGCATGATCATCAACGAAAAGTATGACGAAGCCTTGTCGGTGGCACGCCAGCAGGTCGAGAACGGCGCGCAAATCATCGACATCAACATGGATGAAGCGATGCTCGATTCGCAAGCGGCGATGACGCGCTTCCTGAATCTGGTTGCGTCCGAACCCGACATTGCGCGCGTGCCGATCATGATCGACTCGTCGAAATGGTCGGTGATCGAGGCGGGTCTGAAATGCGTGCAGGGCAAGTCCATCGTCAACTCGATCTCGATGAAGGAAGGCGAGGAAAAATTCCTGCATGAGGCCAAGCTGTGCCGCCGCTATGGCGCCGCAGTCATCGTGATGGCCTTCGACGAGAAAGGTCAGGCCGATACCTTTGAACGTAAGATCGAAATCTGCGAACGCGCCTACCGTCTGCTGGTGGACAAGGTCGGCTTCCCGCCGGAAGACATCATCTTCGACCCGAACATCTTCGCGATCGCGACCGGCATCGAGGAACACAACAATTACGCGGTCGATTTCATCAACTCGGTGCGCTGGATCAAGGAAAACCTGCCGCACGCGAAGATCAGCGGCGGCGTGTCGAATGTATCGTTCTCCTTCCGCGGCAACGATCCGGCGCGCGAGGCGATCCACACCGTATTCCTGTATCACGCGATCAAGGCCGGCATGACGATGGGCATCGTCAACGCCGGCATGGTCGGTGTCTATGATGACCTGCCGGCCGAACTGCGCGAACGCGTCGAGGACGTGGTGCTGAACCGACGCGAGGATGCAACCGAGCGCATGATCGAATTCGCCGCCTCGCTGAAGGCGGGCGACAAGAAGGAAGAGGCGACGCTGGAATGGCGCAACGGCACCGTGCAGCAGCGCCTGTCGCACGCGCTGGTGCATGGCATCACGCAATGGATCGTCGAAGATACGGAAGAAGCGCGGCAGCAAGTGATGCAGGGCGGCGGTCGTCCGATTCACGTGATCGAAGGCCCGCTGATGGACGGCATGAACGTGGTCGGCGACCTGTTCGGCCAGGGCAAGATGTTCCTGCCGCAGGTCGTGAAATCCGCACGCGTGATGAAGCAGGCCGTGGCGCACCTGATTCCGTTCATCGAGGAAGAGAAGCGCCTGCTGGAAGAGCAGACCGGCATCGTCAGCAAGCCGAAGGGCAAGATCGTCATCGCGACGGTGAAGGGCGACGTGCACGACATCGGCAAGAACATCGTCTCGGTGGTCCTGCAATGCAATAACTTCGAAGTGGTCAACATGGGCGTGATGGTGCCCTGCGCCGACATCCTGAAGAAGGCGAAGGAAGAGAACGCCGATATCGTCGGCCTGTCGGGCCTGATCACGCCGTCGCTGGAAGAAATGGCTTACGTTGCCAAGGAAATGCAGCGCGACGAATACTTCCGCGGTCTGAAGATGCCGCTGCTGATCGGCGGCGCGACCACCAGCCGCGCGCACACCGCAGTGAAGATCGCGCCGAATTACGAAGGCCCTGTGGTCTACGTGCCGGATGCCTCGCGCTCGGTATCGGTAGCGCAATCGCTGCTGACGCCCGAACAGCGCGATACCTATATCGCCGAAATTGCAGCCGACTACGAACGCATCCGTGAACAGCACGCCAACAAGAAAGCGGTACCGCTGCTGACGCTGGCTCAGGCGCGCGCCAACAAGATGCAGCTGTCCTTCGCCGGCAAGGAAGCGCCGGTCAAGCCGAAGTTCATCGGCCGCCGCGAGTTCAAGAATGTGGATCTGGCGACGATCGCGCGCTACATCGACTGGGGCCCGTTCTTCCAGACCTGGGATCTGGCGGGGCCGTATCCGGCGATCCTGAAGGATGAAGTGGTCGGCGAAACGGCGAGCAAGGTGTTCGAGGAAGGCCAGGCGCTGCTGAAGAAAATCATCGACGGCCGCTGGCTGACCGCGAACGGCGTGATCGCGCTGCTGCCGGCCAATACGGTGAACGACGACGACATCGAAATCTACACGGACGAATCGCGCACGCAAGTTGCGTTGACTTACTACGGCGCGCGTCAGCAGACCGAAAAGCCAGTGATCGACGGTGTGCCGCGTCCCAACCAGTGCCTGGCTGACTTCATCGCGCCGAAATCGTCCGGCGTTGCCGACTATATCGGCATGTTCGCGGTAACGGCTGGCTTGGGTATCGAGAAGTACGAGAAACGCTTCGAGGACGCGAACGACGACTATTCGTCGATCATGCTGAAGTCGCTGGCCGATCGTCTGGCCGAAGCCTTTGCCGAATACCTGCACGAGCGTGTACGCACCGATCTGTGGGGTTATGTGCCGGACGAGCATCTCAGCAATGTCGAGCTGATCAAGGAAGCCTATCGGGGCATCCGTCCGGCGCCCGGCTATCCGGCCTGCCCGGAACATACGGTGAAGAAGGACGTGTTCCGCGTGCTGCAGGCGGAAGAGATCGGCATGATGCTGACCGATTCGTTCGCAATGTTCCCTGGCGCGGCGGTGTCCGGCTTCTACTTCGCGCATCCGGAAGCGAAATATTTTGTCGTCGGCAAGATCGGCGACGATCAGGTTGCGGATATGGCGGCACGCCGCGGTGTGCCGAAAGAAGAGGTCGAACGCTGGCTGGCGCCGA
>DATMTZ010000048.1:0-3053 GCA_035563975.1 Oxalicibacterium sp.
GGCCCGGGATGATAGGAGAAGAAGCTTGTCCGGGAAACAAGCTTCAAAAGGAACGATTCGGTGCGGCCGGGAAATACTTAGCCGCGCAAGCGGGCAATGACGCCGTCGAGCGCATCGAGGTCGGCAAATTCGACTACCAGCTGACCCTTGTTTTTTGCGCCGAGCTTGATGCTCACTTGGGTGGCCAGAATATCGGAAAGCTCTTCTTCCAGACGCGCGATGTCGCGCGACTTTTCCTTTTCGCCGCCCTTGCCTTTCGGCGCCGTCTGTTCCAGCGTGGCGCGCACCACCAGTTTTTCCGCTTCGCGCACCGACAGGCGCTTGGCGACGATCTGGTTGGCCAGTGTGATTTGCGTCGCAGCATCGGTCGCCAATAGCGCACGCGCATGGCCCATGTCGATATCGCCGGCCATCAGCATGGTCTGTACCGGCTTGGCGAGATTCAGCAGGCGCAGCAGGTTGGATACGGCGCTACGCGAACGGCCGACGGCACTGGCCGCCTGTTCATGCGTGAAGTTGAAGTCTGCAATCAGGCGATGGATGCCTTGCGCCTCTTCCAGAGGATTCAGGTCTTCGCGCTGGATGTTTTCGATCAGCGCCATCGCCGCCGTGGCTTCGTCGCCCACTTCCTTCACCAGCACCGGCACTTCGGTCAGGCCGGCCAGCTGCGCGGCGCGGAAGCGGCGTTCGCCGGCGATGATTTCATAACGTGCCTGTCCATTGGACGACGCAATCGGACGCACCAGGATCGCCTGCAGCAAACCCTGCGCCTTGATCGACGCCGCCAGTTCGTTCAACGCGCCTTCGTCCATGCGCGTACGCGGCTGGTACTTGCCGGCCTGCATTTGCGTAACCGGCAGGCTGCTGGGTGCGCCGGCAACCGCGGCAGCGTTCGCGCCGTCGTCATTTGCGCCGCCCAGCAAGGCTTCCAGACCGCGGCCAAGACCTTTCTGCTTTTTCGTAACCATATTCTTCACTCATTGATCGGCGGTTCGCCGCCTGCATGTTTTAAACGTATGCGCTACATCGCGCCGATGCGTTCGACCATTTCCGCGCCAAAGGCCAGGTAAGCGTGCGCGCCCTTGGACGAGGGGTCGAAATTGATTCCCGGCATACCGTAGGAAGGCGCTTCGGCAAGCCGCACGTTGCGCGGGATGATGGTCTTGAATACCTTGTCTCCGAAGTGCTGTTCCAGTTGCGTCGACACCTGTTGCGACAAGGTCATGCGCGGATCGAACATCACGCGCAGCAGTCCGATGATCTTTAGATCCGGATTCAGCTTGGCGTGCACTTTCTTGATCGTGTTGACGAGGTCTGACAAACCCTCGAGCGCATAGTATTCGCACTGCATCGGAATGATCACGCCGTGCGCTGCGCACAAGCCGTTCAGTGTCAGCATGGACAGCGCCGGCGGGCAATCGATCAGCATGAAGTCGTATTGATCGTCGACTGCGTGCAACGCATCTTTCAGGCGCTTCTCGCGGTTGTCGAGCTCGACCATTTCCACCTCGGCGCCGGCGAGTTCACGGTTCGCCGGCAGTACGTCGAAGTGGCCGGTCTCGGATGTCACACGCGCAGCCGGCACATCGGCCATGCCGAGCATCACTTCGTAGATCGAGGATTGGAGTTCAGCCTTATTGATGCCGGCGCCCATCGTCGCGTTGCCTTGCGGATCAAGATCGACCAGCAGCACGCGCTGTTTCAACTGCGCCAGCCCGGCGGCAAGATTGACTGCGGTGGTGGTTTTACCGACGCCGCCTTTCTGGTTGGCGACGCAAAATATTTTTGCCATGTTGTCGTTTTAGTTAGTGGTCGACCTGATGGGAAATCTGCCGCGTTTTTACCAGTCGCGCCGTATCGAAGCCTTGTTCGGTCAGGCGGTTCAGCAAGCTCTCGTATAGGGCATCCGGCAATTGCGGCGTACGCGACAATATCCATAAATATTCGCGCGACGGTTCGCCCACAGCCGCGTACGAGTAGTCGTCGGCCAGCTCAATGATCCAGTAGTCCGCCCATACGAAAGGCAGCCATCCAAGCCAGTCCGGTGCAAAGCGCACTTCGAGCTTGGCATTGCTTGCATGGTCCGCCACACGTCCACGGCCGGCCGCTTCCTCGCGCCTGCCATCGGCCCGGTCACATTGATTCAGCACGTCCAGCTCGCCATCCGCGCGCACCGCGTAATGCGCGCTCACGTTCGCCACGCAATCCTTCTGGAAGCGATTCGGCAGGCGCGCGATCTCGTACCAGTCGCCGGCATAGCGATTCAAATCTACCTGTCCAACAGTCCGCACGGTCTGCGCATGGACGAAGCCGGACAGCAGCAGGCTCAGCAATAGCACGATCCGTCGGTAGTCCAACCAGGAAGCCTTCATTTTTCCTCCCGCTCGATCATCACGAGATGCCGTTCCGCATCAAGTGTCGGCACCTTCAACGCGCGCACTTCGCAGACTTTCCAGCCGGATGGCAGACCGGCGATTTCCGCGCTGGGCGCGACCCCCTTCAGCGCAATGAAGCGGCCGCCTTCCGCCAGTAAATGGCCCGACCAGTTCACGAAATCCGCCAGATCCGCAAAGGCGCGCGACGTAATCACGTCGAACGAATGCGGCGCCTGCCATTGCTCGACGCGGCCGGTATGGACGTCGACATTATCCAGTCCCAGCTCCACCTTTACCTGTGTCAGGAACGCGGTTTTCTTGTGCACCGTATCGACCATGGTGATCCGCATGGCCGGCTCCGCTTCAGCCGCCCAGACGGCCAGCACGATGCCGGGCAGGCCGCCGCCGGCGCCGACATCGAGCACGTTCCGTGCACCGGCAAATGCCGACACGGCGCCGAGCGAATCGAGCAGGTGCTGCGTCACCATCTGTGCCGGATCACGCACCGAGGTCAGGTTATAGACTGCGTTCCATTTAACGAGCAGGGACAGATAATCGAGCAAACGCTCGACCGCCGCATCGCTCAAGGACAGCGAAAGCGCGGCGATGCCGTCGGCGAGCATGGCGCGCAACCCGTTGCGGTCGAGTCCTTTCATGCAGCCGCTTCGGACGATGGCG
>DATMTZ010000049.1:0-10878 GCA_035563975.1 Oxalicibacterium sp.
AGTGCCAGACAGCTCCTTTTTACGGATACCTCCCTATGCACAACCAACTCGGCGAATTCATTCGGCTGCATCGCGAACGCGTCAAGCCGCAGGATGTCGGCTTGCAAACCGCTGGCGTACGTCGTACACCGGGGCTGCGGCGCGAAGAACTGGCGCAGCTGTGCGCAGTCAGCCCGACCTGGCTGACCTGGCTGGAACAGGGGCGGCCGGTCTCGGCCTCGACCAAGGTATTGAGCCGGCTGGCGGACGTGATGAGCCTGACCGCAGCCGAGCGCAACTATCTGTTCAGGCTGGCGGACAAGCTCGATCCGCGCGAATCGGACGCCAGCGCATCGGCGCCGCATGCCGATGCCATGGTCAAGGCGATCAACGTGCCGGCGTATGTCCTCAATCACGAATGGAATGCGATCGCGTGGAACCGGCCGGCGCAGGAGCTGTTCGTCGGCTGGCTCGACGCGCGCAAGAACAAGACCGGGGATCATCCTAATCTGCTGCACTTCATGTTCCTGTCCCCGGGTGCGCATGAATTGATTACCGACTGGCCGGACCGCGCGCATCGGCTGGTTGCGGAATTCCGCGCGGACTGCGGCAAGGCGATCGATGAGGAGCCGCTGGCCAGCCTGATTGATGAGCTGAAGAAGCACAGCGCGGATTTCTCACGCCTGTGGAATGCGCAGCATGTGGTCGGCCGTGACGGCGGCACGCGGCATTTCCATCATCCGCGCAAGGGCGAGCTGCGCTTCGAGCAAGTGACGCTCAATCTCGCTGCAACACGCGGCTGCAAGCTCGTGATGCTGATGCCGGCCTAAGCGCGCAGCATCATGAATCAGCCCTGGCCATCAGCCGGTTGAAATCGCTGACCCAATCCTGCAGCGTCTTGATGAAATGCCGCCTTTGCTCCGGTGTCGCCATATGCATCATCTCGGCGACCAGGGCCGCATTGGCTTCCTTCGACTGATCGAAGAAAGCTTGATACTGCTTGTTGCCGAAGTGGTCCATCGCGGCACTGACGTATTCGCGAATCATCCGTGCGGCCGTTTCCCTGTCCGGTTTCTGCGACTGGATTTTCCTCAGCAATGCGATCAACCGTTTCTGGTTCTGCAAACGATCGGCCATCTGCAATTCGTTGTTGAGCGGACGCGCATCCGACAATCGGCGTAACGTTTCTTCCTGCTCATGGCTGAAATTGCCGAACCAGTATTCGGCCTGCTTCATCATGCGCTTGTAGCGGAATACCTGCTTGTCTTGCAGAGATCCCCGCAGATAGTCCTTGCGAAACTTTTCATTGTTCTTGTCGAGCTTTTGCTGGATGTTGTCGATCTGCTCCGGCGTTAATGACAAGCTCAGATCGGCAAGTTCGGGAGCAGCACGCTCGGTGATGGCGTTGATGCTCTTGCGCCCTTCTTCATAGTCGGACAGCAGATCCGCCCTGGTAATCGTGGAATAGTCGGCCCGCTGCAGCCGAGAAATCAGCTTCACGTATTGCTGCAATTGTGTCTTGCGGTGCCACGCGAACAACTCGTCGATATGCGCCTTGACCCAGGGCTTCTGCTCGCTCTCGAAGTCGACGTAGCTGTTCAGCCACCAATAGGAAATCGTCTCGCCGTTGTTGTAGCCAATGCGCGCCGCGCTGCATGCCAGCAGCAGCGCGGCCAGTCCGGCGATGACACATCGCTTGAACAGGATGCCGGCAGGTCGCATGATAAAATTTTTCATTCTTTTCACTGGCCTTCTATGAACATCGTCATTCTTGCCGCCGGCATGGGAAAACGCATGCAGTCCGCGCTGCCAAAGGTGCTGCATCCGCTTGCCGGCAAACCGCTGCTGGCCCATGTCCTCGACACCGCGCGGCAGTTGAAGCCGACTGCGCTATGCGTGATCTACGGTCACGGCGGCGAACAGGTGCGCGATGCGCTGCAGGCTGACGATCTGTCGTTTGCCCGACAGGAACCGCAGCTCGGCACCGGCCATGCCGTCATGCAGGCTGCGCCGCAACTCGACGATCGCGTGCCAACGCTGATCCTGTACGGCGACGTGCCGCTGACGACTGCTGCCTCGCTGCAGCGACTGCTGAACGCCGCCGGCACGCAGAAGCTCGGCGTCCTCACGGTCGATTTGGACGACCCCGCCGGCTACGGTCGCATCGTGCGCGACAAAGGTGCAATCACACGCATCGTCGAGCAGAAGGATGCAACAGAAGCCGAGCGCGCAATTCGCGAAGTCAACACCGGCATCATGGTCGCGCCCACCGCAGCGTTAAAAAAATGGCTCGCCAATCTGTCGAACAACAATGCACAAGGTGAGTACTACCTGACCGACATCGTCGCCGCCGCGGTCAAGGATGGCGTGCCGGTCGTCTCGGCCCAGCCAGATGCCGTTTGGGAAACCCACGGCGTCAACAGCAAGCGCCAACTGGCTGAACTGGAACGCACCCATCAGCGCAATCTGGCGGATCAACTGCTGGAGCGTGGCGTAACGCTGATCGATCCGGCCCGCATCGACATCCGCGGCAGCCTGACCTGCGGGCGCGATGTCAGCATCGATGTCGGTTGTGTATTCGAGGGCGACGTCGTGCTGGCGGACGGCGTGCGCGTCGATGCATATTGCGTCATTCGCGACTCACGTATCGGTGCGAAAACGCACGTTCGTCCGTATTCGCATTTCGAGGGAGCGAACGTTGGCGAAGCTTGCATCATCGGGCCTTATGCACGCCTGCGGCCCGGCACGTTGCTGGCGGAAGACGTCCACATCGGCAATTTCGTCGAGGTGAAGAACAGCGAGATCGCCGCGCACAGCAAGGCCAACCATCTGACCTATGTCGGCGACTCCACGGTCGGCACGCGCGTCAATCTCGGCGCCGGCACGATCACCTGCAATTACGACGGCGTGAACAAGTCGCGCACGGTGATCGAAGACGACGTTTTCGTCGGCAGTGCGACACAGCTGATCGCGCCAATCCGCGTTGGTCGCGGCGCCACATTAGGTGCGGGCACTACGCTGACCAAGGACGCGCCGGCCGACAAACTGACCGTGTCGCGTGCCAGACAGATAACCGTCGACAATTGGCAGCGTCCGGTCAAGAAAAAATAATCACTCGGTCAGTCGATCGAGCAATTTCTATCTAATGCCGTGACAATGAACCGGTCGCCTGCTCAACAGGTTGCAGGCCCCGTCGCATGGCGTCGGCCGAAATATACTTGCACCAGAATCGCCAGTAGCGACAACACGGCGCCCATCACGCACACGCCGCTCCAGCGCCAGTGGTTCCACGCCAGATTGCCGACCACGGAACCGATGCCGCCGCCGAGGAAACGTGTGACGTTGTAGACCGTATTCAAACGCCCCACCGCTTCGCTCTTCAACGCAAAATTGCGCGTCATGTTCGATACATGGCCAGACTGCATGCCAAGATCCAGCAGCACCACGCCTGCGGCAACGCCAAGCAAACCGTATCCGATGGTGCCGAATACCAGAAATGCCACCACGAACAGGATGCTGCTCAACATCACTGTCAGGCGCGGACTACGCCGGTCCGACAGCTTGCCGGCATACGGTGCCGCCATCGCACCGATCACGCCGACCAGTCCAAACAGGCCGGCCACGTCGCTGCCGTAGTGCTGCGGCAGATTGTGCAAATGGAAAACCAGCGTGGTCCAGAATGCGCTGAAGGCGGCGAACTGCAAGGCCGCGACCAGCGACGTTTCGCGCAGCACCGGCTGGGTGCAGATCAAGTCGCCCATCGATTTCATCAGCGACAAATAACTGCCGCGAAAAGTAGGCGGTCCTTTAGGCAACGCGCGGCCGAGAACGAAGAACAGCACAACCATCAGCGCAGCGGCAATCCAGTACATGGTGCGCCAGCCGAAATGCGCGCCGACGACGCCGGCAATCGTGCGCGACAACAGGATGCCGGTCAGCAGCCCGCCCATCACAATGCCAACGACGCTGCCACGCTCTTGCGGCGCGGCCAGCTGCGCCGCAAATGGCGTGAGCAATTGCGGCACGACGCTGGCAAAGCCGATCGCGAAGCCGAACAGCGATAACCACCACATCGACGGTGCCAGCGCCGCCGCGATCAGCGCACACATCGATGCAAGCAACAGCGTGCGGATCATGCCGCGCCGTTCCACCTTGTCGCTCAGCGGCAGAAATAACAGCATGCCGAACGCATAGCCGAACTGCGTCAGCGCGGCGACGATGCCGGCGGACTTTTCCGTTACGCCGAAGGTGCGCGCAAACTCCACCAGCAGCGGCTGGTTGTAATAGTTGTTGGCCACCACCACACCGCCGGTCACGGCCATGATCCATATCGTCGACTTGCGCACCATTGCTTCCCTTGCCACTGTGTTGAATTGACTCGCAGTCTAGGCCGCATTCATTTATAAGGAAAATACCGTTTCTGTCGCACATTCATATATATTAAATATGAGTATTACCTGGAAGAAATGACATGGATATTCGGCAACTCAAGTACTTCATGGCGATCGCGGAGGAAGGGCAAATCAGCCGCGCCGCGCGACGCTTGCATATGGCGCAACCGCCGCTAAGCCTGCAATTGAAGATGCTGGAAGATGAACTAGGTGCGCGACTGATCGAACGCAATACCAAAAGCCTGCGGCTAACCGAGGCGGGCCATGCGCTGTATCAACGTGCGGAACAGATTGTCGGCCTGGTCGATACCACAACGAAGGAAATCCGCGAATTCGACCAGGGATTGCGCGGCACGCTGGCAATCGGCAGCCCACCCGGCATCGGCCACTTGTACATGCCGCCGCGCATCGCCGAATTCCACACCGCGTATCCGGAAGTGAACTTTCAGTGGCGAGAAGGTAATACCTATCGTGTGCTTGAACTGCTGGACGCGCGCGTCATCGAGCTCGGCATTGTGCGTCTGCCGATCGACCAGAATGCTTATGAATGGACGCCGCTAGTGACCGAACCGTGGGTCGCGGTCACGCGCAGACTGCGCGGCCAACCGCGGCCAGCGTCCATCACCTTGCCGGCGCTAGCGCAAGAACCGTTGCTGATGATGCAGCGTCAACAGGGCATTTTTTCGCACGATATGGTGTGGGACGAACTGCGTGCGGCCAATGTCGCGCCGACCGTGTTTTGCGAGAGCGATAACGTGCTCGCGTTGCTGGCCTTGGTGGAACTCGGCCTGGGCGCTGCCATCGTGCCGCGCTCGGCTGCAGCGCTCAAGTCCGCCAAGGAACTCCACGTCATGGACATTACCGGCTGCAAGCTTGAATCGGCGGTGGCGATCACCTGGCTGCGCGGTCAACGACTATCAGCCGCCGCGAAGCAGTTTCTGGAAATGTTCTAGCGGCGTCGCATTACACAGCGATGCGCGTTTCAAACTTGCTGCGATGGATGGAGAAGAAGCTCTTCACATTGCGCACATTGGTGTGCGCGGCGAACACACGATGCGCAAGTGCGTGGTAAGCGGGCATGTCGGTCACCTGAACGATCAGCACGAAGTCCGGCCCCGGCGACACGCGATAGCACTGCAAGACGGCAGCTTCGCCGGCAACCAGCTCCTCGAATTCTGTTTGTTTCTCGGCGCCTTGATGATCCAGCGTGATTTCGACAATCGCCGTGATCTGCGCACCGACCTTGGCGGGCGACACCACCGCAACCTGCTTTTCGATCACGCCCAGTTCAACCAGTCGGCGGACGCGCCTCAGGCAAGTCGGCGGCGACGCATGGACTGCCGCAGCCAGATCATTGTTGGTTTGGGAGGCATTGGCCTGCAGCGCATTGAGAATGCGGCGATCGAGCTCATCTAGTTGCGGCAAATTATCGTTCATATAGAACAAATCCCATCGAATTTGAAATTAAATTTCTCAAAATCCAATAACCGCAATTTTAATTCAAATTATTAATATTTTTGATAACTTATTCCACTCTACTTTAAGTAGCATTCGTGAAAAGTTGAGCGCTTACTTATCAAAAGGACTTCCATGTGCGGCATCGTCGGCGCAGTTGCGCAACGTAACATCACTCCCATCCTGATCGAAGGCCTGAAGCGCCTGGAATACCGCGGCTACGATTCCTGCGGCGTGGCCTTGCACGTGGACGGCAAACTGGAACGCGCGCGCAGCACTTCGCGCGTGGCGGAGCTGGAAAAACAGATCAAGACCGAGCATCTGTCCGGCTTCACCGGCATCGCGCATACGCGCTGGGCCACGCATGGCGCGCCGGCCTCGCACAATGCGCACCCTCATTTTTCGCGCGGCCGCATCGCGCTGGTTCATAACGGCATCATCGAAAACCACGACGAATTGCGTGATGAATTAAAAGCTGCCGGCTATGCGTTCGAAAGCCAGACCGATACCGAAGTCATCGCCCATCTGGTCGATCATCTGTATACCGGCGACTTGTTCGACACCGTGCAACTGGCGATCAAACGGCTGACCGGCGCGTTTGCAATTGCGGTATTCAGCAGCGACGAGCCGCATCGCGTGGTCGGCGCGCGCCGCGGCTCGCCGCTGATTGTCGGTCTCGGCGACGGCGAAAACTTCCTCGCTTCCGACGCAATGGCGCTGGCCGGCACCACCGACCAGATCATCTACCTGGAAGAAGGCGACGTCGTCGACCTGCAGCTGCAGCGCGTATGGATTGTCGACGCCGCCGGCAAACAGGTGCAGCGCGACGTGAAGACGGTGCATGCGCATACCGGCGCGGTCGAACTCGGACCATATCGCCATTACATGCAGAAGGAAATTTTCGAGCAGCCGCGCGCGATTTCGGACACGCTCGAAGGCGTGGAAGCGATCATGCCGGAGATCTTCGGCGACAAGGCATTCGGCATCTTCAAGAAAATCGACTCCGTGCTGATCCTTGCCTGCGGCACCAGCTACTACGCCGGCATGACCGCCAAGTACTGGATCGAGGCGATCGCCGGCGTGCGCGTCGACGTCGAGATTGCGAGCGAATACCGCTACCGCGACAGCGTGCCGAATCCGGATGCGCTGGTCGTCACCATCACGCAAAGCGGCGAAACCGCCGACACGCTCGCCGCGCTGCGCCATGCCCAATCGCAAGGCATGCAACACACGCTGACCATCTGCAATGTCTCGACCAGCGCGATGGTGCGTGAATGCGCGCTCGCATACATCACCCGTGCCGGCGTCGAAGTGGGCGTAGCATCGACCAAGGCCTTCACGACGCAACTGGCTGCCCTGTTCCTGCTGACGCTGACGCTGGCACAGGTCAAAGGCCGCCTGAACGACGAACAGGAAGCTGCTTATCTGAAAGAAATGCGCCACCTCCCCGCCGCGATCTCCGCCGTGCTGGCGCTCGAGCCGCAGATCATCGCGTGGGCGGAGGCCTTTGCGCGCAAGGAAAACGCGCTCTTCCTCGGACGCGGCCTGCACTATCCGATCGCACTGGAAGGCGCGCTGAAGCTGAAGGAAATCTCGTACATCCATGCCGAAGCCTATCCGGCCGGCGAACTGAAGCATGGACCGCTCGCGCTGGTGACTGAAGAAATGCCGGTTGTCACCGTCGCGCCGAACGACTCGATGATCGAGAAACTGAAATCCAACATGCAGGAAGTGCGTGCGCGGGGCGGCGAACTGTACGTATTTGCCGACGGCGATTCGCACATCACTTCCAGCGAAGGCGTACAGGTGATCCGGCTGCCGGAGCACTACGGGTCGCTGTCGCCGATCCTGCACACGGTGCCGCTGCAATTGCTCGCGTATCACACCGCGCTGGCGCGCGGAACCGACGTCGACAAGCCGCGCAATCTGGCGAAGTCGGTGACGGTGGAATAAAAATGCGGATGGCGGCTTGCTCCTGCAGCCGGGCTAACCCGCCATCCGCATTAGAACGCGTAGCCGACGCCGACATTTACCGTCGTGTAGCGCGTCTTGCTGTCCGGCTCGTAGAAGCCGCCGGCCGACACCGCGCTGTTGCCGTACTCGAAACTGCTGTAATCCAGGCCGATCATGCCGTGGAAATTTCTGGTGAAGGCATAGTCGGCCGCAAGCCCCGCCTTGTAGAGATCGGAATTGCCGAGCGATGCCGAGAACGCAAATGGCGCCGATCCCGCCACATCGATATCCGAATGAAAGGTGCGGCCCACCATCAGGTTGGCGCTCAACACCAGGCGCGGCATCGGTGAATACTGCGCCAATGCGCCGATGCCGAAGTAATCGTGCGTGTACGTCTCACCGTCATTCACACCCCGCTCCCAGCGATGATGGCCGATTTCGCCATAGGGCGTCAGCATGACGGCATCCGACAAGACAAATCCCCGGCCAGCGCGCAGCTGGTAGTCGGTCATCGTGGCACCGGAGCGATCGACGACCGAGCCGTATCCCGTGCCGCCGATCAGTGCCTGGCCGACGTAACGGGTATGCCCCTGATTTCTGCCGTATTGCAGTTGCAGGTAGTAATTGTTCGACCACATTGCCGAATACGACAGCGCGAATCCGGGAACGTCGCCGCGCTCCGTATCGAGAATGCCGAAGTCGTCCCGCTCGGTGTAATCGACGTGGGTAGATCGTGCCTGCACCTGAATCTGGTTGTTGGCCGATTTGATATCCAGCTGATCGGCAAGAGCGGTACTCGGCAGTACACCCCACACTGTCGAGCTTGCCAGCAAACACATTGCTGCCATACGAGCGCGCATTATTCCTCCGAAAGATCGGCGCGGAGAATGATCTACCGCGCCGCTTTCGACACGCAGATACAGGACTTGTTCCGGTTCCCTCCGCGCATGGCGGCACAGGCACTGTGTTGCTCAGCTTGCCGTTGTTACGCAGGCCGTCGCCGTGCGCCGCGCTTCTTCCACCAGATGTAGATGCCGGTGACGGACAGCATGGCGACGAGCAATCCCATGCCGGACATCAGGATACGCCCCGGCATGCCGAGAATGCGCCCGGAATGCAAAGGAAATTGCAGCTGCACAAAGACGTCGGCGGCGGTGCCTTCCCAGGGAACGCGATCGCCGAGAAGCCGGCCATCCCTGCCGTCGTAATACAGGTTTTTTACCTGCATGCCGCCGCCTTCGTGATCCATGCCGGGTTCAAAGAAGCTGATGCCCTGCACCACGAAGTTGTCGCTGTAAAACACGCTGCCGACCGGCTCGCTCCAGCCGCGCCGCGCTGCTTCCGCCTTCCCTTTTTCCAGCAATTCGCGCCAGCTGACCGTCGGCTCCACCGGCTGGTGCAGCGGTGTCGGCGTGCGCGTCTCGAACGGGCCCGGCGTGGTCTTAGACACGAGCGACATTACCGGGTAGAACACTTCACGGTACAGGTTCAGCGAAAACGAGGTGAACGCGATGATCAACACGATGCCCCATATCCACAATCCGCCGGCGCGATGCAAGTCGAAGTTCAATCGGTAACCGCCGGCGCCGAAACGGATCAACCAGGACGGGCGCCAGCGCTGCCACCAGCTCTTGCCCGTTGGCCGCTCGCTGCGCACCTTGCGCGGCAGGGTCAGCGCAAAGCCGACGAAGGTATCGACCAGCCACACCAGTGCCACGATGCCCATCAGCCACACACCCCATTGATCGGTGCCACGCCACTCCGGCAGATGCAGGCTGAAATGCAGCTTGTACAGGAAGGACATCAGGTGCTCTGGGCTCAAGGAAATTTTCCCCCACAGGCGTTTGCCGACAATCTCGCCACTGACCGGATCGACGAAGACATGGTCGTAGCCAAGATCGTAGCGTCGCCCCGTTTCCGGATTCAGCCGCGCATCGACCCAGATTTGCGCTGTATGTCCTTCTTCGTATTGCAAAGGAAAAAGGCTCACCCGCGCACGCGGATCGGCCTTTTCGACAATATCGACGAGGGCCAACGGCGGCAATGGCTTGCCTTCAGCACGGGCATCAAACAGCTGGGGATTCAGCCATTCATCGAGTTCATGATCCCAGGAGATCAGCGCGCCGGTCAGGCCGGCAATCAACAGAAATCCGGCGATGAAGAGGCCGAACCAGCGATGGATCACAACGAAAATCGAGCGCATGGTGAAATCTTTTTGTTCGATGAAAATGAAACGGCGGCATCACGAGGTGCCGCACGCTTACATTATTAAAAGTCGACCTGAACGCCCACGCTAAACGTGCGTGGATCGGAAGGTTTTACCCAATCGTCGTATTGATATTCCCAATACTCCTTGTCCGCCACATTGTTGATCGCTGCGCGGAATGTCGTATTGCGACCTGCGATCCGCGTGCTGTAACTCGCGCCCGCATTGATCAAGGTATAGCCAGGCGCCCGCAAGGTATTCGCAGAATTCAGCATCACATCACCGGTGTACTTGGCATCGACCATCAGCTTCAGGCCGGGCAAGGTCGCAACGTGATACGCAACTTGCGCAGCAGCGGTAAATTTCGGTGCGCCCTGTACACGATTACCGATGTTCTCCACACCCTTTTCGTATTTCGTATCGAGGAACATCATGTTGCCGAGTACATCCCATTGCGTGCCAATATGCATCGTCCCGGCAAGCTCCAGCCCCTGATAAACCACTTCGCCGTCCTGCACCATGTAGTCAGCACTGTTCTTGTATTCGGCGCCTCGGTCGATGCGAAACAGAGCGGCAGTCGCGCTCCAGCGCGCCCTTTCTGTTTTCACACCAATTTCATACTGCTTGCTGCTCAGCGGCTTCAGCAACGCGCGGCGATTTTGATAGTCGGCGGTGTCCGGAACGATGCTCCCCGCTTTCAGGGATTCAACATAACTGGTGTACCAGGTTGTATCGGCCTGGGGCTTGAACATCAGTGCGAGTGTCGGCGTCACGGCACTCTTGTCGTAGCTCGGTGCAGGCGTACCCAATTTGCTGTAGCTGTTCTGCTTGTACTGCGTATGGCGGACGCCCGCCAGCACCGACCAGCGATCCGTCAGCTGCAGCGTATCACTC
>DATMTZ010000050.1:0-5039 GCA_035563975.1 Oxalicibacterium sp.
GTCGATGTCCGCATCGCTGCCAGTCTCCATGCTTTGCTGGTGCAGCACGCGTGACAAGGCGGTGATCTGGTTGCGCACGGCTGCCGCCTGTTCGAATTTCAGTTCGGCTGCATAGGACTGCATTTTTTGCTGCAGCGTTTCCAGCACTTCGGTCTGCCGTCCACGCAGGAATTTGGCCGCGTTCTCGACATCCAGCGCGTATTCTTCCTGCGCGATGTAGTTGACGCAAGGCGCGCTGCAGCGATGGATCTGATGCAGCAGACAGGGCCGCGTGCGGTTGGCAAACACGGAGTCCTCGCAGGTGCGCAGCAGGAACACCTTCTGCAGAATCTGCATCGATTCCTTCACCGCCCAGCCGCTGGGGAATGGACCGAAGTACTGGTTCTTCTTGTCCACCGCGCCGCGGTAGTAGGCCATGCGCGGGAACGCGTCGCCGGTGATCTTCAGGTAGGGATAGGACTTGTCGTCGCGGAACAGGATGTTGTAGCGCGGCTGCAGCGTCTTGATCAGGTTGTTTTCCAGCAGCAGCGCCTCGGCCTCGCTGCGCGTCACCGTTGTCTCGAGCCGCGCAATGCGCTCGACCATCATCGCGGTACGCGGGCTGACGATGTTCTTCTGAAAATAGCTGGAGACGCGCTTCTTCAGGTCGCGCGCCTTGCCGACATACAGCAGATTGTTGTCGGCGTCGAAATAGCGATACACGCCCGGCAGATTCGGCAGCTTGGCTACCGTCTCCAATACCAGTGCGCGCGGATCGGGCGTATCGGTTTCCGACATGGGTGAAGCGGTTCCTTCCGTATGCCGCGGTTCAGACCGCGGCGAGCGTCAATGCCGTCTTTCTGGCGGCAAGATAGCGCGGTTCCTGCTGCAGCGCGTTCCATTCCAGCGCCGGCGACTGCGGCGTCAGCGCGGCGATGCGCGCAGCCGATTCGGCGCTGAAGTCGACCTGCAAGCCGTCGAGCAGGCGATCGGCCTTGTCCGGCGAATTGCAGATCAAGACCATGTCGCAACCCGCAGCGAGCGCGGCCTGCGCACCGGCGACCACGTCGCCGGCGACGCTTGCGCCTTCCATGCTCAGGTCGTCACTGAAGATGATGCCCTTGAAGCCGAAATCGCGGCGCAGCATGGACAACCAGATGCGCGAAAAACCGGCCGGATGCTTGTCGACCTTCGGGTAGATCACGTGCGCCGGCATCACGCCCGCGAGGCTCATTCCGAGCCAGCCATAGGGCGCCGCGTCTTCTTCCACGATCTGCTTCAGATCGCGCTCGTCGACCGGAATTTCAAGATGCGAGTCGGCTTTCACGAAACCGTGCCCGGGAAAATGCTTGCCGCAGTTCAGCATGCCGGCCAACGCGAGGCCGTGGTTCAGGCTTTTTGCGAGCAATGTGACGACGCGCGGATCGCGATGGAAAGCGCGGTTGCCGATCACGCCTGATTCGCCGTAGTCGAGATCCAGCACCGGCGTGAACGACAGATCGACACCACAGGCGCGCAACTCTGTCGCCAGTACGTAGCCGATTTCGGTGGCAGCCTTGGTCGCCGCCAGCACATCCTTGTCCCACAGTTCGCCCAGCCTGCGCATCGCCGGCAGGTGTGTGAAGCCATCGGTCCTGAAGCGCTGGACGCGACCGCCTTCGTGATCGACCGCAATCACGATGCCCGGACGCGCCGCGTGGATTGCTGCAGTCAGTTCCGTCAATTGCCGACGGTTCTGATAGTTGCGCGCGAACAGGATCACGCCGCCGGTCAACGGATGACGGATGCGACGAACGTCGTCTTCGTTCAGGCTGGTGCCGACCACGTCGAGCATGACGGGGCCGAAGGGTGCTGCGCTCATGTTTTCTCCACTATGACAAATGCCACTGCGTAATCGGTTTCATCGGTGATCGATACCTGCGCGGTCAATCCGTTTTCCAGCATGAAAGCTTGCAGCGCGCCGCTGGTTTGCACCACCGGCTTACCGCTCGGCGCGTTCAGCGTCTGCATCGCGCGCCAGGTCATCGGCATGTGGATGCCGAGGCCGATCGCCTTCGAAAACGCTTCTTTAGCCGCGAAGCGCGTGGCCAGGAAACGCAGACCGCGCGCCTCCACCCTTGATCTTCTGCGATGAAATTTTTCCAGTTCCTGCGGGCCGAGGATGCGTTCGGCAAAGCGGTCGCCGTAACGCTGCAGCGCCGCTTCGATGCGGCTGATCTGGATGATGTCGGTGCCGATGCCGTAGATCACGGTCTTGCACCCAGACGGGATTGCACCATGATCGCCTTCATGTCGCGAATGGCCTTGTCCCAGCCGCTGAATACCGCTTGCGCGACGATCGCATGGCCGATGTTCAGTTCGGCAATATCCGGGATGGCGGCAATCGCCTGCACATTGGTGTAATGCAGGCCGTGACCGGCGTTGACCTTCAAGCCGCGGCGCACACCTTCGATCACGGCGCGCTGAATGCGCTCCAGTTCTGCCTGCTGTTCGTTTTCCTCGTGCGCCTCTGCATAGCGGCCTGTATGCAATTCGATTACTGGCGCACCGATTTCGCTTGCCGCCTGGATCTGCGCCGCATCCGGATCGATGAACAGGCTGACGCGCACGCCTTCGGATTGCAGCTGTTTCACCGCCGCCGACACTTGCGCAAAGTATTTGACGACATCCAGTCCGCCCTCGGTCGTAACTTCTTCACGCCGCTCGGGCACCAGACACACGTCCTGCGGCTTGATGCGGCAGGCGAAGTCGATCATTTCCTGCGTCACGGCCGACTCCAGGTTCATTCGCGTGCGCAGCTGCGGGCGGATCAGTTCGACGTCCGCATCCTTGATGTGGCGGCGGTCTTCGCGCAGGTGCAGCGTGATCGCGTCGGCGCCGGCCTCTTCCGCCAGCAAGGCGGCTTGCAATGGATCGGGATAGACCGTGCCGCGGGCGTTGCGCAAGGTGGCGACGTGATCGATATTGACACCGAGTTCGATCGGCTGTGATTGCGCGTGCAGAAAACTCATCGTGATTCCATTCAAAGCTGCAGCAGATCGATCAGGATCTGCCGTGTGTTCAAGGGAGCACCGTGCAGGTGATGCGCCAGCAGGAAACGCATCAGAAACTTGCTTTGCATCTGCGTGACGGGATCGCTGTAATCCTCCTGCTCCATGTCGAGTAGCGTTTTACCTGACACCTGCGGCGCCGTGTCGGCAGCGCGCGCCGGGCGCGGCCCCCGTTCCGGATCGAGCACGTACATGCGATCCGCCAGCACCGGTTCGCCGCTCGCCGTGCAGACGCGCCAGTCACCGATCACGCCGGTTTCCTTCAGCAAGGCGCGCTCGAATTTGCGCAGCACGATGGCCGCCGGCTCATCGTGCGCCAGCTGGTTCAGCGTTGCGACGTAATGGTCGAACAACGCCGGGTGCGCATCGTCGCGCGCCAGCATCTTGACCAGCAATTCGTTCAGGTAGAAGCCGCACAGCAGCGCGGATTTTTCCAGCGGCAGCAGGCCGCCTATCCATTCCGCGTCGGTCAAGGTGCGCACCTCCGCCTTGCCGCTCCAGCTAACGGCCAGCGGCTGGAAGGTTTGCAGCACGCCGCGCAGCTTCGAATGCGGACGCTTGGCGCCTTTCGCGACCAGCGCAACGCGGCCGTGATCGCGTGAAAAGACATCGACGATCAGGCTGGTTTCTTTGTATGGATAACTGTGGAGGACAAAACCGGGTTGCTCGACAACGCGCGTCTCCTTCTCCGTGGCACGCGATCGGCGAGCGGGTTTTGCCGCTGGCGCGGGGGCAGTGCCCTGCGCTGCGCTTGCATCATCGTCCGCGGCGGCGGACAGGACGGGAACGTCGGCAGGCAATGCGGCCATCACGACCTTATTCGTAGCCGTATGCGCGCAGGCCGGCTTCGTTGTCGGCCCAGCCGGATTTGACCTTGACCCAGATTTCCAGATACACGGGGCCGTCGAACAGCTTTTCCATATCGAGGCGAGCCTGGGTGGAAATCTCCTTCAGCCTGGCGCCCTTGTTGCCGATCACCATCGCCTTGTGCATATCGCGCTCGACCAGGATCGCGGCAAAGATGCGGCGCAGATTGCCTTCCTGTTCGAACTTCTCGATCAGCACGGTACTGGTGTACGGCAATTCATCGCCGACGAAGCGGAAGACTTTTTCGCGCACGATCTCGGCAGCCAAAAATTTTTCGCTGCGGTCGGTGATGTCATCCTCGCCAAAGATCGCCTCGCCTTCCGGCAGACGCTTCTTGATTTCGCTTTCCAGATTGTCCAGCTGGAAGCGCTGCTTGGCCGACACCGGTACCACGGCGGCAAATTCGTGCCTGGCTGCGACCTGCTGCGCGAACGGCATCAGGGCAGCCTTGTCCTTGACGCGGTCGGACTTGTTGATGACCAGGATGCACGGCACGTTCTTCGGCAGCAGATCGATCACCTGCTGGTCGGCCTGGCCAAAGGTGCCGGCCTCGACGATGTACAGGATCACATCCGCCGCCGTCAGCGTGGTCGTGACGGTGCGGTTCAGTGTCTTGTTCAGAGCATTGCTGTGGCGCGTCTGAAAGCCCGGCGTATCGACATAGACGAATTGCGCGTCGGCGACGGTCTGGATGCCGGTGATGCGATGGCGGGTCGTCTGCGCCTTGCGCGACGTGATGCTGACCTTGGCGCCGATCAGCGCATTCATCAGCGTCGACTTGCCGACATTCGGGCGGCCGACGATGGCGATGTAGCCGCATCGAAAGGCAGTGGGGGAAACGGATTCGGTCATGCGGTCCTGGTTTGCGATGGCAGCGGCGCTGCAGCGGCGTCGGACGACGGCTTGTTGGTCTCTTCGTCGGCGATCAGGCTTTTCTGCCCGTCGTGAACGGCGGCGTTATCCGCATCGGCGACGGGCGGCTGCTTCGCTTCCGTCTTTGCGCTCTTGTCGGCGTTCTTGTCCGACTTTGCGGAAGCCTTTTGTTTGGGCGCCTCATCCGCTGCCGGCGCGTCGGGCTGCACGGTCGCGATGCCGGCCAGCTTCAATTGCGCGGTGCGCGGCTTGCTCTTGCGTCCGGCCGAA
>DATMTZ010000051.1:0-6241 GCA_035563975.1 Oxalicibacterium sp.
TTCGTAGTGCATCTCATCGATGACGGAGCCCGATTTGGATAACTGTATTTTTTGCAAGATCGCCGCGAAGCAGATACCTGCCAAGGTCGCGTACGAAGATGAAGAGCTGCTTGCTTTCCACGACATCAATCCGGCGGCGCCCGTACATTTGCTGATTGTTCCCAAGAAACACATCGCGTCGCTAGCCGAGTGCGCGCCGGACGACGCTGGCCTGATCGGCCGCATGTCGCTGCTGGCACCGAAGTTGGCGGCGGAGCATGGCTGCGGCTTCAAGCGCGACGCGGACGGTGCACCGGCTGGCGGGTTCAAGACGCAATTCCACGTCGGACCCGATGGCGGGCAGGAGGTGTACCATCTGCACATGCACGTGCTCGGCGGTCCGCGCCCGTGGCGCGGTCAACGCTGAGCTCGCCAACGAGCATTGCACAGCGCACAATTTCTGTCCCAAGGAGAAAATGATGGGTTCATTGAGCATCTGGCACTGGCTGATCGTATTGGTCATCGTGATGCTGGTATTCGGCACCAAGAAGATCGGCAACATCGGCGCCGACCTCGGCAAGGCGGTCAAGGGCTTCAAGGACGGCGTGAAGGGCGAGGAAGAAAAATCCGCGCACCAGCAATCCGCGCCTTCGCAAGTCGCCGACAAGAGCACGGTCGACGTCGAAGTAAAAGAAAAATCGAACAGCTGAGCACGTTGCGTTGCGCTCGCTGCCAACGCGAGCGCGGCGCGCGACTGATCCGTCCATGATCGACATCGCCTTTTCCAAACTCGCGATCATTGCCGCTGCCGCGCTGGTATTTATCGGCCCGGAAAAGCTGCCCAAGGTCGCGCGCATGGCGGGCACCTTGTTCGGCCGCGCGCAGCGCTATATCAACGACGTCAAGGCGGAGGTCAGTCGCGAGATGGAGCTTGACGAGCTGCGCAAGATGCACCAGGACATACGTGAAGCGGCCGGCAACATGGAACGCAGCATCGCGCAGAACCTGGCCGAAACCGAGAACGACCTGCATGCGGCCTTGCGCAGCGGTGATGCGCAAGCCAATCCGCTGATGGAGGATTTCGAGCAGCCGCTGATCAAGGCCAAGAATTTCCGCAAGAAGAAACTCGCGCATACTTCCGCGCTGCCGTCCTGGTACAAGCGCCAGTCAAATCATCGCTCGCGGGTCATTTCCGGCGCGGCGCGAATGGCGCGCTACGGCACCGCCGGCAAAAGCAAATCCACTTTTTTCCATTGATGAGCTTCGCGCACACTTCTTCCTTCGGGCATCGTTCCGCCACGCCCATCCTTCCTGCCGGTATCCGCAATGACTGAAGAAAACAACACGATCGGCAACGAGGATTCCTTCATCTCGCACCTGATCGAATTGCGCAGCCGCCTGATGAAAGCGGCCATCGCGGTGGTCGTGGTATTCCTGTGCCTGATGCCGTGGGCCGGCCAGATTTACGACGTGCTGGCCTACCCGATGATCAGTGCGCTGCCGCAGGGCAGCAAGATGATTGCAACCGGCGTCATCACGCCTTTCCTGATCCCGGTCAAGGTGACGCTGCTGGTGGCCTTCCTGATCACCTTGCCCTGGGTGCTGTACCAGATGTGGGCCTTCATCGCCCCCGGCTTGTATGCGCATGAGAAGAAACTGATTGCGCCGTTGGTGATTTCGTCTTCGGTGCTGTTCCTGGCCGGCGTGGCGTTCTGTTACTTCATGGTGTTCGGCGTCATTTTTCACTTCATCAACAACTTCGCGCCGCATTCGATTTCGGTGGCGCCGGATATCGATGCCTACTTCGGTTTCGTGATGACGATGTTCATCGCCTTCGGCATGACATTTGAAGTGCCGGTGGTGGTGATCGTTCTGGTGCGCCTGGGCTTGGTGTCGACCGAAAAACTGCGGCAGATACGGCCGTATGTGATCGTCGGCGCCTTTGTCATCGCTGCGGTGGTGACGCCGCCGGATGCGATGAGTCAGCTGTTGCTGGCGGTGCCATTGTGCCTGTTGTATGAGCTTGGTCTGCTGGTGGCGCCGATGTTCGTCAAGGCGACGCAGGCGCCGGCCGAATCGGAATCCGTTTGAGTCTTACCTGATCGCGCGCAGCCACTCGACCAGCGGCCACGCATCGCGGAATCCGGCGAGCACGGTTTTTTCCAGCGTATCGGTCGTTTTCATGGCCGGCATTTCCTGCCAGACGATAAAACTCTTCAGCTTGATGTGTTCGATATACGGCGTATCGGCGTCGTAGCCCTTGGGCGGGCGCGTCAGCTTGCCTTCCTGTTGCAGGTCGCCGTAGGCCTGCTTCAGCCTTTTGTTCTTCAGCATCTTGGCAAAGCCGGCAGGGTCGTCGACGATGCGCTGCCGGATCGCGCGCAGCCGGTCCGGTGGCGGCATGTATTCGCCGCCGGCGAACAGCAGCAGGCCTTTTTCATCGATGTGGAAATAATAGGCCGGGCCGCCGCCCTGGCTCGGCTTCTTCAAGCCACTGGCCGTGATCGCCGCCGAGAAATGCGTCTTGTACGGAATTTTTTCGCGCGAAAAGCGCATGTCGCGGTTGATGCGAAACAGCGCCTTCTTCGGATTGCAGTCGGCAACGGCCGGATCGAATTTCGCGATTTCGCGAATCAGGCCGGTCACGAGTTCGAGAAATTCCGCGCGCAGGATGTCGTAGCGCGGCTTGTTCATCACGAACCAGGCGCGATTGTTGTTCTCCGCCAGTTCGGCAAGAAATTGCGTCAGGTCGCGCAGATGCATGCGGCTATTCCTGATCTTCGTTCATCGGCCGCGGCTGTGCCTTCGGCCGCTTGCCGACCGTGACGGTGTAGGCGGCTTCCCGGTTGTTGCGCAGGACCACGATCTTCGCCTTGCTGCCGGGTTTCAGTTGCGCGATGTCGTTCAGCATCTCCGACATGTCGACCACTGCCTTGTCGTTGACCGAGACCAGGATGTCGCCGGGACGGATGCCGGCCTTGTCTGCCGGGCCGCCCTTGAGCACGCCGGCGATGATGGCGCCGTTGCTCTTCTTCAGGCCGAAGCTTTCGGCCAGCTCGGGCGTGATGTCCTGCGGTTCGACGCCGATGTAGCCGCGGATTACCTGGCCATCCTTGATGATGGCATCCATCACCGATTTCACGGTGGTGACCGGAATCGCGAAGCCGATGCCGAGCGAGCCGCCGCTGCGCGAATAGATGGCGGTGTTGATGCCGAGCAGGTTGCCGTTGGCATCGATCAGCGCGCCGCCGGAATTGCCGGGGTTGATCGCGGCGTCGGTCTGGATGAAGTTTTCAAAAGCGTCAAGAATGCCGAGGTGGTTGCGGCCCAGCGCGGAGATGATCCCCATCGTCACCGTCTGGCCGACGCCGAAGGGATTGCCAATCGCCAGCACGACGTCGCCGACGCGCGCATCTTCCACGCGGCCGAGCGTGATCGCGGGCAGATTGCCGAGGTCGATCTTGATGACGGCGAGGTCGGTTTCAGGATCGGCGCCGACCACCTTGGCGGAGGCCTTGCGGCCGTCTGCCAGCGCCACTTCGATTTCATCTGCAGCTTCGACCACGTGATTGTTGGTCAGGATATAGCCCTGCGGGCTGACAATGACGCCGGAGCCGAGGCTGATCTGTCTTTCATCCTGGTCGTCGAAGCGATCCCCGAAGAACTTGCGGAAAAAGGGATCGTCCAGCAGGGGGTTCTGCGGGCGCGGCGGCGTCTTGCTGGTAAACACGTTTACCACCGACGGCATTGCACGGGCTGCGGCAGTGCGATACGAATTCTGAACCGGCGCGCTGTTCGCCGGCGCTTCCAGCATCGGGATCGACGTCGTGCCGTGCAGCCTGTTGCTGCCGAGCATGGCAGCCGCCCATTCGGGTTTGAGGGTCGTTACAATGAACAGGATCGCGAGGCCGACCGTAACGGTTTGCGCGAACAACAACCAGAGACGTCGCATAAAAAGGCAGTGGAATGAGTCAAGAAACGATAGCGTCAAACGCGCTCGCCGATTATCTGGCGAAGACGCTCGATATTACCCGTTTTCGGGATTATTGCCCAAACGGCATGCAGGTGCAGGGGCGTGACGAGATCGGCTACATCGTCAGCGGGGTTACGGCCAGCGCCGCATTGTTGCAGGCCGCGATCGACGACGGCGCCGATGCGATCCTTGTACATCACGGCTATTTCTGGCGCGGCGAAGACATGCGCGTGATCGGACAGAAGCAGCGCCGGCTGAAGCTGCTGCTGCAACATGACGTCAACCTGTTCGCCTACCATCTGCCGCTCGATATGCATGTCGAGTTCGGCAACAACGCGCAACTTGCGAAGCAGCTCGGCCTGCAGGCCGACGGCCGCTTCGGCGAAAACGATCTGGGCTGGCTCGGCCGTGCCGATGCGGCGCTGCGCACGGTCGGCGATCTGGCGCGGCATATTGAAAGCCGTCTCGGCCGCGCACCGCTCATGATCGGCGACGCTGCGCAAGCGCTGGGCCGCATCGGCTGGTGTACCGGCGCTGCGCAAGGCATGCTCGGTGAAGCCGTCGATGCCGGCGCATCGGCTTACCTGAGCGGGGAGATCTCCGAGCCGACCGTGCATCTGGCGCGCGAGAGCGGCGCGGCCTATCTGGCCTGCGGTCATCACGCGACCGAGCGCTACGGCGTCCAGGCGCTGGGCGCGCATCTCGCGCAGCAATTCGGCATCCGCCACCGCTTCATCGATATCGACAATCCCGTGTGAGGTCGTCGCGCGAGCCTGTGGTATAAAGCAAAAAAATGACGCGTGCGCCGTGCAGCCCGCCGTCGATAAAGCATACGGGAAAACCATGTCGCAACAAGCCGAGAGCCAAGCCGAAAAACGCATTACCGTCCTGGTCGTCGAAGACGACGCCGTCACGCGCCGCAGTCTGTGCCTCGCCATTGAAAAGGAGTCCTCGCTGCAGCTGCTCGATGCGCTGGACAGCGTGCAGGCGGCGACCGACTGGCTCAAGAAGCGCGCGCCCGATATTCTGCTGGTGGATCTCGGCTTGCCCGACGGTTCGGGGATCGACGTGATCCGCTTCTGCGCGCTGACGCATGCCGCGTGCGGCATTATGGTGGTGACGGTGTCCAGCGACGAGGATAGTGTGCTGGACAGCATCGAGGCCGGCGCATCAGCCTACATACTGAAGGATGCAGGGCGCCCGGACATTGCGCGCGCGTTGCTGGATCTGCATGCCGGCGGTTCGCCGATCAGTCCGTCGATCGCGCGCAAGGTGCTGGCGCGGGTGCGCGTGGCGAAAACGGGGGAAGAGGTGAAGGAGCCTGCCGGCGAAAAGCGCCCCGGTGAAGCGCCGGTTTTCCTGACCAAGCGCGAGGCTTCGATTCTCGACCTGATCGCGCGCGGCGACAGCTACGGCGATGTGGCGCGCCAGCTGACGCTGTCGGTCGGCACCGTGCAAACCCACATCAAGAATATTTACGACAAGCTGTCCGTGCATTCGCGCGGCGCCGCGGTCTATGAGGCGAGCCGCCGCGGCCTGCTGCAGATGAACCAGCTCGGCAGCAAACAGTAAGCGCCGATGCGTCGCTTGCAGCACTTCCTTCCGCGGCTGTTTCCTTACGGGTTTTTCTTCAACTCGTCCCTGATCTCGCGCAGCAGAAGAATCTCTTCCGGCGTTGCGGCGGGGGCGGCCGGTTCTTCCTTCTTCAACTTGTGAATGATGCGCACCATCTGGAAAATGATGAATGCGAGAATCAGGAAGTTCAGCGCGATGGTGAGGAAATTCCCGTATGCGAAAACAGCGCCGGCTTTCTGCGCTTCGGCCAACGGCAGGTTCGTGCCCTGATGGTTCAGCGGGATGTAGTAATTGCTGAAGTCGAGGCCGCCGAAGATCTTGCCGACGATCGGCATGATGATGTCCTTCACCAGCGAATCGACAATCTTGCCGAAGGCGCCACCGATGATGACTGCGACCGCGAGATCGACCACATTGCCCTTGACGGCGAACGCCTTGAATTCCTGCAGCATGCTCATGGGACCTCCGGTGATTGCAGAATGAGTGAAATGAAAACGGCTCTATGCTAGGTTCGCGTATTGCAAAGGTCAAATCAAAATTCATCAACTTTTTCTGAATTTGATGGATAATGCCAGCCAAACAAAATAAATATCGAATAAGTATTACAACGAACGGAGACAAAAGTTCACCCTGCGGGTACGCCCGTGCGCACGTGTCATAACAGAGCATTGCCTCCTATATAATTCGCGGTTGCTAGTAGTTTCGTACAAATTT
>DATMTZ010000052.1:0-3834 GCA_035563975.1 Oxalicibacterium sp.
CAGTGCGGCCGTCACGTGCTGCGTGTTCGGGTCCGACTGCACGATGTCCTCGCCTTCGCAGTACAGGCCCATGAACGTGCCCTCCATGGCGGCATCGAACATGTTCGGAATGCGCAGGCCCGGTTCCGGGTCCAGCTTGCAGTTCCATGCGGCTTCGAACTCGGCACGCGTGGTCGAATCCGACACGTGGCGATAGCCTGGCAATTCATGCGGGAAGGAACCCATGTCGCAGGAACCCTGCACGTTGTTCTGGCCGCGCAGCGGGTTCACGCCCACGCCTTCGCGGCCGACGTTGCCGGTCGCCATCGCCAGGTTGGCGATGCCGATGACCATGGTCGAACCCTGTGCGTGTTCGGTGACGCCGAGACCGTAGTAGATTGCGCCGTTCTTCGCGTTCGCATACATGCGCGCAGCGGCGCGCACGTCGGCCGCCGGCACGCCGGTGTATTGCTCCATCGCTTCCGGCGAGTTCTCCGGCAGCGACACGAACTCGGCCCATTCCTCGAAGGAATCGACCTCGCAGCGTTCCTTGATGAAGTCCGGCTTGTGCAGTTTTTCGGTGATGATCACGTGCGCCATCGCATTGATGATCGCGACGTTGCTGCCTGGTTTCAGTTTCAGGTGGTAGTCGGCCTGCACGTGCGGCGACTTGACCATTTCGGTGGTGCGCGGATCGACGACGATCAGCTTCGCGCCCTGGCGCAGGCGGCGCTTCATGATCGAGGCAAACACAGGGTGGCCGGAAGCAGGATTGGCGCCGATGATCAGCACGCAATCGGACTTCATCACGGAATCGAAAGTTTGCGTACCGGCGGATTCACCCAGCGTCACTTTCAGACCGTAGCCGGTTGGCGAATGACACACGCGTGCGCAGGTGTCGACGTTGTTGTTGCCGAACGCAGCACGCACCAGCTTCTGCACCAGGTAGCCTTCTTCGTTCGTGCAGCGGGACGACACCAGGCCGCCGACCGAGCCGCGGCCGTATTTGGCCTGAATGCGCTTGATTTCGGAAGCAGCGTAGCCGATCGCTTCTTCCCACGACACTTCGCGCCATGGGTCGGTGATCTTGGAGCGGATCATTGGCTTCAGCATGCGGTCCTTGTGCGTTGCGTAACCCCATGCAAAACGACCCTTCACGCAGGCGTGGCCGTGGTTGGCGCCACCGTCCGGATTCGGCACCATGCGCACCACGTCATTGCCCTTCATCTCGGCCTTGAACGAGCAGCCGACGCCGCAATACGCGCAAGTAGTGATCTTGCTGTGCTCGGCCTGGCCCATCATGATGACGGTCTTCTCGGTCAGCGTCGCGGTGGGGCAGGCGTCGACGCAGGCGCCGCAGGACACGCATTCGGAATCGATGAAGTCTTCGTACTGGCTTGCCGCCACACGCGACTGGAAGCCCCGGCTGTCGATCGTCAGCGCGAAGGTGCCTTGCGTTTCCTCGCAGGCGCGCACGCAGCGGTTACAGACGATGCACTTCGACGGATCATAGGTGAAGTACGGATTGGATTCATCCTTCTCCATCTTCAGGTGGTTTTCACCGTCATAGCCATAGCGCACATCGCGCAGGCCGACGACGCCGGCCATGTCCTGCAGTTCGCAGTTGCCGTTGGTCGGGCAGGTCAGGCAGTCCAGCGGGTGGTCGGAGATGTACAGCTCCATCACGCCGCGGCGGATATCTGCCAGTTTCGGCGTCTGCGTCTTGATCTTCATGCCCGCTTCGGCCGGCGTCGTGCACGATGCCGGATAGCCGCGGCGGCCCTCGATCTCGACCAGGCACAGGCGGCAGGAGCCGAAGGCTTCCAGGCTGTCCGTGGCGCAGAGCTTCGGCACGTTGATGCCGGCTTCAGCAGCCGCGCGCATGACAGAAGTACCTTGCGGCACGGAGATGGTTTTACCATCGATTTCCAGGGTGACCAGATTTTCGGATTCGCGTTTCGGCGTGCCGTAATCGATGCCATTGAGTAAATTCATTTTTCGCTCCAGTTAGCTTGTTTGCCATCGGCGGCTCTACGCCGCATCCGCCATCTGTTGATCGCCAAAGTCTTCAGGGAAGTGGTTCAATGCAGACAACACCGGGAACGGCGTCATGCTGCCCATCGCACACAGCGAGCCGGTCACCATCACGTCGCACAGGTCGCGCAGCAGCTTGATCTGCTGCGGACGATTCTGGTTGGCGATGATCTTGTCCATCACTTCCACACCACGGGTCGAACCGATGCGGCATGGCGTGCATTTGCCGCAGGACTCGGCCGCGCAGAAATGCATCGAGTAACGCGCCTGTTTTGCCATGTCGACGGTGTCGTCGAAAGCAACCAGGCCGCCGTGGCCGACCGTCGAGTCGACAGCGGCAAAGGCTTCGTAGTCGAACGGCGTGTCGAACAGCGATTCCGGCATGTAGGCGCCAAGCGGGCCGCCGACCTGCACGGCGCGGATCGGACGGCCGGATTCGGAGCCGCCGCCGAAGTCGTACAGCAGTTCACGCAAGGTGACGCCGAAAGCCTTCTCGACCAGCCCGCCGTATTTCAGGTTGCCGGCCAGCTGCATCGGCAGCGTGCCGCGCGAACGGCCCATGCCGTAGTTCTTGTAGAACTCGGCGCCGCGCGCCAGAATCAGCGGCACGGCCGACAGCGAGATCACGTTGTTGATGACGGTTGGCTTGCCGAACAAGCCTTCCAGCGCCGGCAGCGGCGGCTTGGCGCGCACCATGCCGCGCTTGCCCTCGATGCTTTCCAGCATTGCGGTTTCTTCGCCGCACACGTACGCGCCTGCGGCCTTGCGGACCTGCAGGTTGAAGGTACGGCCGGAGCCGAGGATGTTCTTGCCCAGATAGCCGGCCTTGTTGGCGGCGTCGATGGCTTCGTTCAGGTTGGCGATCGAGTGCGGATATTCGGAACGCACATAGATATAGCCTTCGGTCGCGCCGACGGCGATGCCGGCGATGGTCATGCCTTCGATCAGCATGAACGGATCGTTTTCCATCACCATGCGGTCGGAGAAGGTGCCCGAATCGCCTTCGTCGGCATTGCAGGCGACATATTTCTGGTCGGCTTGCGCGCCCAGCACGGTCTTCCATTTGATGCCGGTCGGGAATGCCGCGCCACCGCGGCCGCGCAGGCCGGAATCGGTGACTTGCTGCACGATGGCAGCGGCATCCATCGTGATGGCCTTTTTCAGGCCGACATAACCTTCATGCGCCAGGTAGTCGTCCAGCGACACCGGATCGGTGATGCCGACGCGCACGAATTGCAGGCGTTCCTGTTTTTTCAGGTAAGGGATTTCCTCGACCAGGCCAAGCGCCTTTGGATGCTTGCCACCGGTATGGAAACCGGCATCGAACAGGCCGGCGACTTCATGTTCCTCGATCGGGCCGAAGCCGATGCGGCCGGCATCGGTCGCGACTTCGACCAGCGGCTCCAGCCAGAACATGCCGCGCGAGCCGTTGCGCACCAGCTTGATGTCGATGTTGCGCGCCTTCGCTTCCTTCACGATGGCGGCCGCGGTTTCATTGGCGCCCAGCGCCAGCGCGGTCGAGTCGCGCGGGACAAAAATAGTGATGGTCATTGCACACCCCGCTTGCCCTGGATCAGGCGATTGAATTTCTCCTTCGAGACGCGCGCATACAGGTCGTCATCGATTTGCACGGCCGGGCCGCTCGCGCATTGGCCGAGGCAGTACACGGTTTCCAGCGAGAATTTGCCGTCATCGGTGGTGCCGTGGAAGTCGCAGCCGAGCAATTCCTTGGCATGGTCGGCCAGCTATTCGCAGCCTCTCGCCTGGCAGGCTTCGGCGCGGCAAATCTGCACGACATGCTGGCCGGCGGGATGCTGGCGG
>DATMTZ010000053.1:0-5906 GCA_035563975.1 Oxalicibacterium sp.
CATGAAATTCGACGAGCTGCTGGCGCAGCAATTGTCGATGAAGCGCGCGCAGGAAGCGCGGCGCGCGAAAGGCGCGGCCGTGCTGGCAAAAGTCGGCACGCTGTCGAAAGCCTTTCTGCAGCAGTTGCCGTTCAAGCTGACCAAGGCGCAGCAGCGCGTGCTGCAGGAAATCCGCCACGACCTGACGCAGCCGTTCCCGATGCAGCGCCTGTTGCAGGGCGACGTCGGCAGCGGCAAGACGGTGGTCGCCGCGCTCGCCGCCGCGCAGGCGATCGACAGCGGCTACCAGGCCGTGCTGATGGCGCCGACCGAAATCCTGGCCGATCAGCATTTCCGCAAGATTGCCGGATGGATGGCGCCGCTGGGCGTCAAAGTCGTGTGGCTGACCGGCAGCCTGAAGAAGAAGGAAAAGGCCGAGGCCAAGGCCGTGATCGAATCCGGCGAGGCCCAACTGATCATCGGCACGCACGCCGTGATCCAGGACGACGTGCAGATACCGAAACTCGGACTGGCAATTGTCGACGAGCAGCACCGCTTCGGCGTCGGCCAGCGCCTGACGCTGCGCAACAAGGGCGTCGGCGACGACAGCAAGACCGTACCGCACCAGTTGATGATGTCGGCCACGCCGATCCCGCGCACGCTGGCGATGACGTACTACGCCGATCTTGAAGTCTCCGTCATCGACGAACTGCCGCCGGGCCGCACGCCCATTGTCACGCGCGTGATCGACCAGAACCGGCGCGACGAAGTGGTCGAACGCGTGCACGCGGCGGCGCTCGAAGGTCGCCAGGTGTACTGGGTGTGCCCGCTGATCGAGGAATCGGAAGCGCTGCAGCTGCAGACGGCAACCGACACCCATGCCGCGCTGTCGGCCGCCCTGCCCGATTTGCGCGTCGGGCTGGTGCACGGCCGCATGAAGCCGGCCGAAAAGCAGGAAGTGATGGATGCCTTCACACGCGGCGAGGTGCACGTGCTGGTCGCCACCACCGTCATCGAAGTCGGCGTTGACGTGCCGAATGCCTCGCTGATGGTGATCGAGCATGCGGAGCGCTTCGGCCTGTCGCAGCTGCACCAGTTGCGCGGCCGCGTCGGACGCGGCTCGGCTGCCAGCGTGTGCTTGCTGCTGTACCAGTCGCCTCTGGGCCCGGTGGCGAAGGAAAGGCTGCGCATCATGCGCGAATCGACCGACGGCTTCGAGATCGCGCGCCGCGACCTGGAGCTGCGTGGCCCCGGCGAATTCCTCGGCGCGCGCCAGTCCGGCCAGGCGATGCTGCGTTTCGCCGACCTGGAAACAGACCAATGGCTGGTCGAGCGCGCGCGCGACGCGGCGCAAACTCTGCTGCGCGATGATCCGGCCACGGTGGAAGCGCACCTGGCGCGCTGGCTGGGCGCGCGGGAAGACTATCTGAAGGTATAGAATAGGCCTTCGCAGTTTCGCTTCATCGAACCGACATGACTCTTACCGAACTCAAATACATCGTCGCCGTCGCACGTGAAAAGCATTTCGGTCACGCGGCGGAAGCCTGCTTCGTCGCGCAGCCGACATTGTCGGTCGCGATCAAGAAGCTGGAAGATGAGCTCGGCGTCACGCTGTTCGAGCGCGGCGGCAGCGAAATTTCGATGACGCCGCTCGGCGCGCAGATTGTCGCGCAAGCCGAGCGCGTGCTGGAGCAGACCGCTGCCATCAAGGAAATCGCGAAACAGAACAAGGACCCGCTGGCCGGTCCGTTCCGCCTCGGCATCATCTACACGATCGCGCCCTACCTACTGCCTTCGCTGGTCAAGACGCTGATCGAGCGCGTGCCGCAGATGCCGCTGGTGCTGCAGGAAAATTACACGACCAAGCTGGTCGAGCTGCTGCGCGCCGGCGAACTGGACGCCATCATTGTCGCGCTGCCTTTCCCCGAGCAGGGATTGATGGTGCAGCCGGTGTACGACGAACCTTTTGTGGTCGCCGTGCCCAAGGATCATCCGTGGGCAAAGCGCGACGACATTCATACCGACGACCTGAAGTCCGAAACCATGCTGCTGCTTGGCCACGGCCACTGCTTCCGCGACCAGGTGCTGGAAGTCTGCCCGGAGATGTCGCGCTTCTCGACGTCCGGCGACGGCATTGCGCGCACCTTCGAAGGCTCCTCGCTGGAAACGATACGACACATGGTCGCCTCCGGCATCGGCATCACCGTGCTGCCGGAAGGATCGGTGCCGGATATTCACACGCAGCAAGGCATGCTGCGCTACGTGCCGTTCGCCGATCCGGTGCCGTCGCGGCGCGTCGTGATCGCATGGCGCAAGAGTTTCACGCGCGGCGCGGCGATCGAAGCGGTGCGCCAGGCGCTGCTTTCCTGCGATTTGCCCAACGTCACGATGCTGCCTGACGAGGCGCGCACCGAAGCATAAGTAACCATTCCATACGCCTCGCCTTTTTGATGAATCGCCTGCACCTGTATTTCCGGCTGGTACGCCTGCACAAACCCATTGGCACGCTGCTGCTGCTGTGGCCGACGCTGAACGCGCTGTGGCTGGCGTCGGACGGCCGTCCGGACTGGATGCTGGTGGCGATCTTCGCGCTCGGCACGCTGCTGATGCGCTCGGCCGGTTGCGCGATCAACGACTACGCCGACCGCGATTTCGACAAGCATGTGCAGCGCACCAAGGACCGGCCGATCACCAGCGGCCAGATCAGGCCGAGGGACGCGCTGATCATCGCCGCCGTGCTGGCGCTGCTGGCCTTCGCGCTGATCCTGCCGCTGAATGCGCTGACCAAGCAGCTTTCCGTCGCCGCCGTGGTCATTGCCGGCACCTATCCCTACTTCAAGCGCTTCTTCGCGATTCCGCAAGCCTATCTCGGCATCGCCTTCGGCTTCGGCATTCCGATGGCCTTCGCCGCAGTGCAGAACCAGGTGCCTGCCGCCGCGTGGTGGCTGCTGCTGGCCAACGTATTCTGGTCGGTCGCCTACGACACAGCCTACGCGATGGTGGACCGCGACGACGACCTGAAGATCGGCATGCGTACCTCGGCCATCACCTTCGGCCGCTTCGATGTCGCTGCCATCATGATCTGCTACGCGTTCTCGCTCGGCATCATCCTTGCCGTCGGCTGGCAATTCGGCCTGCGTACCTGGTTCGTCCTTGGCATGCTGCTCGCCGCCGGCTGCGCCGTCTACCACTACACGCTGATCCGCACGCGCGATCGCGCCGATTGCCTGGCCGCCTTCAATCACAACAACTGGCTGGGCGCGGCGGTCTTCGGCGGCATCGCGCTCGACTATCTGCTGCGCTAGGCTTGCGCATGTCCATCGGCAAAAGCGCGGCACAATGAACTAATGCTCCGCCGTCGCGATCATTAAGGCATTGGCTCTGGCAGCAAGCAGTGAAAACAGGAACGGCGGATCGACGTGATCGAACCGGCCAGCTTCCCGACGGCCCTTCCGTTTCGCGATTACACTGCTTCCCTGACCGCTTATAACCGGCGCGTGCGCCGCATCCGCATCGATGGACAACTCGGACGTGAAACGTTACCTGCCATGGGTGGTCGCGATCGCGCTGTTCATGGAGCAGCTCGATTCGACCGTGATCAATACCGCGGTGCCGACGATGGCGGCCAGCCTGAACGTCACGCCGCTGAGCCTGAAGGCGGCGGTCAGCAGCTACATCCTGAGCCTGGCGGTGTGCATCCCGATCAGCGGCTGGATGGCGGATCGCTTCGGCACCCGACGCGTGTTCAGTTCGGCGATCGCGCTGTTCACCTTTTCTTCCGTGCTGAGCGGATTGTCGCTGAACGTGCCGATGCTGGTCGCCGCGCGCATCCTGCAAGGCATCAGCGCGGCGATGATGATGCCTGTCGGGCGGCTGACCATCATCCGCACTTTTCCGAAATCCGAACTGCTGCGCGCGATGAACTTCGTCATCATTCCCGCGCTGATCGGCCCGCTGCTGGGGCCGACCATCGGCGGCCTGATCGTGCACTGGATGTCGTGGCGCGTGATTTTCTTCATCAATGTGCCGGTCGGCATTGCCGCGCAAATCCTGATCCACCGTCACATGCCCGACTATCGCGGCGACACGCGCCGGCCGCTGGACGTGATCGGCCTGGTGCTGTTCGGCAGCGGTACCGCACTGCTGTCCTGGGTGCTGGAAATTTTTGGCGAGCATCACCTTGACGCGACGTCACTGACAATTCTCTTGCTCTTGTCGCTGAGCCTGATCGCCGCCTATGTCTGGCACGCGCGCCAGGCGGCTTATCCGCTGTTGAAGCTGGCGCTGTTCCGCATCCGTACCTTCCGCGTATCGGTGTTCGGCGGCTTCGCCACGCGGCTGGGGCTGGGCGGCATGCCTTTCCTGCTGCCGCTGTTGTATCAGCTCGGCCTCGGCATGCCGGCCTGGCAATCGGGCATGCTGATGATGCCGACTGCTGCCGCAGCGATGGGCATGAAGCTGATCGCGCCGCGCGTGCTGCGCCAGTTCGGCTACAAGAAGGTGCTGATCGTCAACACAGTAATGATCGGCATGACGATCAGCCTGTTTGCGCTGGTCGGCGCCGATACGCCGATCGCGCTGATCGTGTTGATCGGCCTCTCGCAAGGCTTCTTCAATTCGCTGCAATTCTCCAGCATGAATTCGATGGCGTATGCGGATGTGAAGACCGAGGATTCCAGCATGGCGAGCACCATCGCCAGTTCGCTGCAGCAGATGTCGATGAGTTTCGGCCTTGCCTTCGGCACCATCGTGGCCGCGTGGTATCTGGGCGACCTGCCGCAAACCGATCGTCCGGCGGTGATGAATGCGCTGCATCATGCATTCCTCACACTGGGCGCGATGACGATTCTTTCCTCGCTGTCTTTCTGGACGCTGCGCGCGCACGACGGCGAAAACGTCAGCCGCGGAAGCAGCTCGCCGCCGGTCGCCAAGCAGGCGAAGGAAGCGCCGATCAGCCCGCATACTTGACGGCCGATATCGCATGATGCGAAAGCCTGATACATCTTGTCACATCGTTTACCGGATCGGGATGGCGCATGACGAACGCCTCTGGTTCAATGAAAACAGCCCGATGCCCGCACAGGCGGCGACGCGCGTGCGGGTCTTGCGCACTGTCTCAATCATGAAAGGAAGGCATATGAAAAACACGATCGCAATTTCCGCTCTCGCAGCAATGCTGCTGACGGCGCAGGGTGCAGCCTTCGCGGACGATCACGGTCATGGCCACGGCTACGATCGCCACGGTCCGCCGCACAAGACGCATCATGACAACCGCTACCACGATCGCTACAACGGCCGCGGCGCAGGCCCGCATCACAACTTCCATCGCGGCGATCGTCTGTCGGCCGAATACCGCCATCGGCAGTATGTCGTCGACAACTGGCGCTACCATCATTTGTCGGCGCCGCCGCGCGGCTACCACTGGGTGCAGACCGGACCGGATTACGTGCTGGTGGCGATCACGACCGGCATCATTGCGCAGATCGTGCTGAGCAACTGACGCGGTCCAAACAAAAAGGCCGGATGTCGCGCTGACATCCGGCCTTTTTGTTTGCGAAAACCCGCCGCTCAATCGCGGCCGAATTCCTCACCCAGCGCGCGGCCGCGCGCCGCTGCCGCTTTCATCGCCTTGATGATGGCATCGCGCACGCCGCTTTCTTCCATGCTGGTCAGCGCCGCGTAGGTCGTGCCGCCTTTCGACGTCACGCGCTCGCGCAGCGTCGCGATCCGCTCCTCCGATTGCGAGGCCAGCTGCGCCGCGCCGACGAAGGTGGACACGGCGAGCGCCTTGCCTTGTTCCGCACTCAGGCCCATTTCCTGCGCCGCCTGCTGCATCGCTTCGAGAAAATAAAAAACATATGCGGGGCCGCTGCCGGAAACCGCAGTCACCGGATCGATCAGCGCTTCGTCGGCCAGCCAGACGGTGT
>DATMTZ010000054.1:0-8776 GCA_035563975.1 Oxalicibacterium sp.
ACCGCAGCGCAAGGCGCTGTTCTTCACCGTGCTCGGCAAACCGCCGCTAAAGTTGCTCCGCTACCAGCAGCAATACGCGTTTTACGACCTTGAAAAAGTCGGCACGTCGATCCGCTATGTGAATCTCGGCGAAGATTTGCGAAACGGCAATTTCGCCGGTGTGCTGGACCGCATCATGCGGGAAGTCGAGGATTTTTCACCCAGCCTGGTATTCGTCGATTCCTTCCGTTCGGTAGTGCAGACCGCGAAGGACGGCAACGAAGGCATCGCCGACCTGCAGCATTTCATCCAGGAGCTCGGTACGCGCATGACGAGCTGGGAAGCCACGACTTTCCTGATCGGCGAATACATGCATGCCGAAGCGGAGGCCAATCCGATCATGACGGTGGCCGATGGCTTGCTCTACATGTCACAGCATCAGGAGCAGAATTCGGTCGTGCGCAAGATGCGCATCGTCAAAATGCGCGGCCAGGAGCATTTAAGCGGATCGCATATTTTCCGTATTACGCGGGACGGCGTGCGCATTTACCCGCGCATCCTGCCGCTGATTACGGAAGAAATGCCGGAAACCGGCATCGACAGGCACCCGGTACGCATTCCGACCGGCACCCCGCAGCTTGACGAAATGCTCCATGGCGGACTGCCGCGCGGACACGCATTGCTGGTGGTCGGACCGTCCGGTTCGGGAAAAACCATATTCGGCACGGAATTTCTTGCCGAAGGCGTACGCCAGGGCGAAAAGGGCGTTGCCGTATTTTTCGAGAAAACGACTTCGCGCTTGCGTAACAGCATATTGTCCGACCTGGTTCAGTCGGGCGATGTGTCGATCATCGGCAGTCGCCTGCTCGATTTGACCGTCGAAGAACTGATCGATGACCTGATCGACACCGTTCGCCGCACCAATGCCAAACGCGTGCTGGTCGACTCGCTGTCCGAGTTTGCGCTTTATCTGGCACCGGAATTCCGCAGCGACATTCGCGGCGCGATTTTCCGTCTGCTCGATACGCTGGCCAAGCTTGGCGTGACCGTTGTTGTTACTATAGGAATGGAAGACCGGTTTACCGACTTGCGCTTCAGCCAAGCGGACATCTCCTTCCTGACAGATGCGATCATCGCGATGCGCTATGTCGAAAAAGAAGGGCGGCTCGCAAAATTGATCTCCGTCGTCAAGGTACGCGGCAGCGGGCACAGCAGGGATCTCAGGGAATACGAGATCACGGATCGCGGCCTTGAAATTGGCGAACGGCTGATCGATTTCGAGGGATTGTTATCAGGGCATCCCTCGATGCGGGATGCCAAAAGTTAGGGCTATCGATGAGCAGGCAAGAAGAGGAAAGCGGTCATTTCCCGGCACGAGAAAAATACGTGGACCTGCACGATATGCGCCCGCGGATGGCGGCAATGGATGAAGGGACACTTCGTGCAACCGCTCTCGCGCTGCTTGATGAACTCGAACAATGGCGCGAACGCGGCCGCGAACAGCAGGTTCAGGAGAGTATGCTGGCGCAGCTGCGCGACGCCAACGAGAACCTGGTGCTTGCCACCCTGAACGCACAGTCCTTGCGCGAAGAGGCCGAGGCTGCCAACCGCCGTCAGAATGAATTTCTCGCGATGCTGGCGCACGAGCTGCGCAATCCCCTGTCGCCGATCAGCATGGCGGCGACGCTGATCGAGCGCATGCCGGACGCGTCACCGCAACTGATCAACTTGCAGGGCATCGTCGCACGGCAGGTGCAGCATATGGCACGCCTGCTGGACGATCTGCTGGACGCAGCGCGCGTCAGCAGCGGCAAGATCACATTGTCGGTCGCGGTCATTCCACTGCGCGAGGCGATGGAACGTGCCGTGGAAACCGCGCAGCCGCGCATCGACGAACGACGCCAGCACCTGACGCTGGTGCTGCCGGCAACCGAGATCCTGGTGGAGGCCGATCCGGTGCGGCTGACGCAGATTTTTTCCAACCTGTTGTCGAATGCATCGAAATACACAAGGGACGGGGGACGCATCAGGTTTTCCGTCGCGCTTGCGGAGGACAATGCCGTCGTGCTGGTGGAAGACAACGGTGACGGCATGCAGGCCGACATGTTGCCGCATATCTTCGATTTGTTTACCCAAGGCCCGCGGTCGCTGGCGCGTTCCGAGGGCGGGCTTGGCATCGGCTTGAATGTGGTGCGCAATCTCGTCCACATGCACGGCGGCCAGGTCGAGGCAAACAGTCCGGGACCGGGCAAGGGCAGCCGTTTCACCGTCACGCTGCCGATTACGCGCAAGGCGCAGACCGTGGCGCCGTCACGCGCGCCAGCTCATACGAGCAAGCGCTGCACCATCCTGCTGATCGAGGACAATCTCGACGCGTGCAATACCCTGCAAGGTTTTCTCGAGTTGAACGGCCATGCCGTTTTCACTGCGCATGACGGCAGTGCCGGTCTGGCGATGGCGATCGACAAGGCTTACGATGTGCTCGTCTGCGACATCGGGCTGCCCGGGCTGGATGGCTTTGCCATCATCGAGCAGTTGCGCTTGTCCGCCAACGGCGCGCGCACCTTCGCCATCGCACTATCGGGGTATGGCCAGGCGGAGGATCGGGTGCGCGCGATCGCCGCCGGTTTCGATCGTTATTTCGTCAAGCCCGTCGAACCGGCGCAATTGCTTTCTGCAATAGCCTCCGACGATTGCCAGAGCCGGCGCCACAACGCCGGTGGTGCCACCTTGTAATCAACAAAGTTGTTGCACGAAGGAAATCATTGTGTCCGCCGATAAACGCATTTGCAAATCACGTCATCGGAATTTGTTAATTTGCGTTAAAGCTCTGTCAATACCGTGCGAATCGCGGTTAAATTTCGATTGAGCATGTCTGCTTCGGCAACTGCTCCCGAATCCGTTTCTTTTGCAGGAAGGCCCTTACCGAAATGCGCGAAATGAGTCCCGTCGTTCAATTGGCGAAAGAGCGCGCATTGTTCCGGTTCTCGACGCTGGCGGTCCGCATCTTGCAGGACGCCAATCAAAGCGTCGCGCAACTGCTGCCCGCCGCCAGTTCAGCGCAGGAACAGAAGACGATTTCGCAGGCGCGTGAATTTTTGCAGGAATGCGGCAAGGAATTCCTGAAGCGCCTGAACGACAGCTACGCCAGTTACGTTGAGCGCGGCATGCAGACCATGTATCGCGATCTGCGCCAGAGTCTGCACGACATTTCGTCCGATAGCTTGACGCTGGTGGACGACGACACCGTCATCAAGCAGATCGAGGTGGAACGGCGCGTGCTGCGCCTGCGTGACGCCGATCAGCAAAGCCTGGGTCGCCTGAACCTGATGATCGCGCAGATCCACGGCGAGCACGAGGTGCGCGAGCGCGAAAACCCGTTTCGCCCATACTTGATGGCGCGGGCACTGCACGACGTGCTGTGCAGCATGACGACGGACAGCAACGTGTGCGCGATGCTGTTCGACCACCTGTCCGGCGCGCTGTGTAATCACCTTCCCGAATACTTTGCCGCGATCCGCGACGTGTTCGAGTCGCATGGCGTGCATGCGCAACTGCTGGCGCGGCCGTCGGCATTGTCGCGACGCGACCGCGAGGCGCTGGCGGCGCCCGATCTGATGTCGGGCTCCATCGCGCATTCCGCGTTGCATGGCGCAATTGCTGCGCCGGCGCTGGAACGCATCCTGTCGCTGGTCGATCGCCGCAAGCCGGAAGGCGGCGCGATGCCGGTATTGCAACCGGACAGCTGGGCCACGCTGCAGGACTTCGTATGGAAGATATTGAACCAGTCGACCGCCCGCACGCCTGTGCGCCAGTCCGACGGGCCGCGGATGCAGGCACCGGCGACGCATCCCCTGCTGGAGCGCCTGCAGCAATTGCAGCAGAAGGTCTTGCAGACGGATGCGGCGGAAGCGGGCAGTGCGCTCGATTTGCAGGTCGAACTCGGTTTGCACGATGCGCCGGATGGTCACCTGCCGGGCGGCAGTCCAACCGATCGCATTGCGGTCGACGTGGTAACCGTCCTGTTCGGCTTCATCGCCGCTGATGCAGCGCTGCCACCGGGATTCCGCGCACAGATCCTGCGCCTGCAGGCGCCGTTCCTGAAAGCGGCAGTGGTTGATCCCGCTGTCCTGCAGTCGCCTGAGCACCCGTTTCGCCTGCTGCTGAACCGTCTTGCCGCGCTGCCCTTGGGCTTCGACGAAAATACGGCGCCCGGCAGTGCCTTGCTGGCTGCGGTGACGCAGGCGGTGGAGCGCCTGCTGCGCGATTTCCGCAACGACGCGTCGCTGATCGATGCGGTGCGCGCGGAACTCGATCTCGCCGTCGCGGAACTGCTGCGCGGCTGCGATGCCGATGCCGCAAAGGCGGCGGAGGCGCTGGAAGCGGCGGCGAAGAATCCCGAGCAGTTCGATCAGGCGCTGGTCAATGTCACCGCAGCGTTGCGCGAACGGCTGGCAAGCTTGCAGACCGATCCGCGTGCGGCCGATTTCATCACCGGCGTCTGGAGCCGTGTACTGGCGCATGTCAGCCAGCATCCCGATATCGATCCCAAGCCTTACCTCGATGCGATTCCGGAACTGGTCTGGAGCGTACAGAGCAATCTGGACGCAGGCGAGCGCGGCGCGCTGATGCGCCTGCTGCCCAAGCTGGCCGCGCGCCTGCGCGAAGGCCTGAAGCTGATACACATGCCGGAATCGGCTGCGCGGCCGGTGCTCGACGGCCTGATGGAGATGCACGCGCAGGTGCTGCGCGCGACGCCCGATCCGCTGCAATACTCGATGCGCCTTGGCAGCCTGATCCAGCATTTCGCGGGATTGAAGCTGGGCAGCATCGACAACACGGTGGCGGCGCTGCACGCGCCGACGATCACAGCGGAACGGCTGCGCGCGTCGCTCAGGCAGTTCCGCGTGAAGGCACTGACCTGGGTTGACGGCGATGTCGGTGCGCTGACCGGCGACGATGCGCGCTGGCTCGGCGGCATGCAGCCCGGTACCGCGGTGGAATGGTGGTCGGAACAGGATTACTCGCCGGCCGTGCTGATGTGGGTCGATGAAGCGCAATCGTTCTATCTGTTCCGCATCGATCCGACGCGGGACGCGGAAGGGGAGCCGAGCCTGCTGATCTATTCGTCGATTTCGCTGATCAAGGCGCTGCGCGAAGGCTCGGTCGGCCTGCGCGAACCGGCGCCGGTGTTCGAGCGCGCGATCGAATCGCTGCTGCGCAAGGACAGCGAGCAGTCGCAGGCCGTCGAAAACATCGCCTGAGCCGGGCCGCCGCAGCGGTTTTCTCGCTGCGGCGCGGCCGCGTTTCTCACTGTGCGACCGCGCTATTGCGCGCGCTTCACTTCACGATCTTGTAGCAGGGCCGGTAGGCCTTGCCGGGCAGCTTCATCCGATGCTGTTCGACAAAAGCCGACAGCAAGGCATCCATCGGCTCCATGATGCTGCTGTCGCCGTGAATCTCGAACAAGCCGTTTTCCTCGATCGCCCGAATGCCCTGTTCCTTCACGTTGCCGGCCACCACGCCGGAAAACGCGCGCCGCAGATTGGCCGCCAGCAGATGGCGTTCCTGGTTCTTGTGCAGCGACAGGTTCCGCATGTTTTCATGCGTCGGCTGGAACGGGTGCTGGAATTCCTCGTCGATCTTCAAGGCCCAGTTGAAATAGTAGGCGTCGCCTTTCTGCTTGCGGAACTCCCGCACGCGCGCGATCCCTGCCTGCATTTCGCGTGCCACTTCGGCAGGATCACCGACGATGATGCGATAGAGATTCTGCGCTTTTTCACCGAGCGTGATATTGATGAACTGGTCGATCTGGCGGAAATAATCTGCCGAGCTTTCAGGGCCGGTGAAAATGAGCGGGAAGGGAATCCCTTCATTGTCCGGGTGCAGCAGGATGCCGAGGATGTACAGGATTTCTTCCGTGGTGCCGACGCCGCCCGGGAACACGACGATGCCGTGGCCGATGCGCACGAACGCTTCCAGGCGCTTCTCGATGTCCGGCATGATCACCAGGTCGTTGACGATCGGGTTCGGCGCTTCGGCGGCGATGATGCCCGGTTCCGATATGCCGAGATAGCGGCCGCAATGGTTGCGCTGCTTCGCATGGCCGATCGTGGCGCCCTTCATCGGGCCTTTCATTGCGCCCGGGCCGCAGCCGGTGCAGACGTCGAGGCCGCGCAGGCCGACGTGGTAGCCGACCGATTTCGAGTAGTCGTATTCGACGCGCGAGATCGAGTGGCCGCCCCAGCACACCACGAGGTTCGGGTTCAGATGCGGATGCAGTACTTTCGCATTGCGCAGGATATAGAACACCGCGTCCGTGATGCCGACCGAGGAAGTCATGTCGAATGCCGGATTGGCGTCGATTTCCTCGTGCACGAACAGGATGTCGCGCAGCACGCTGAACAGATGCTCGTGGATGCCCCTGATCATCTTGCCGTCGACAAAGGCGCTGGCCGGCGCGCCCTTGATGTCGAGCTTGATGCCGCGCTCGCGCTGGATGATGTTGATGTCGAAGCTGCTGAAGCGCTCCAGCATCTCCTTCGCGTCGTCGGTTTCGTTGCCGCTGTTCAGCACGGCCAGCGCGCAATTGCGGAACAACTGGTACAGGCCGCCGTGGCGGGTATCGAGCAATTTGTGGACTTCGGATTTGGACAGGATGTCCAGACGGCCTTCCGGCGAAAGCTGGGTATCGATTACTTCAAAAGTCATGAGCCTGAGTTTCTAATTTGTATTTGTTGTGATGAACGCACGTGCGATGTCCGCCCAGTATAAAGCGCGGGCGGCGATCGCGTCAGGGAAAAGAAGAACAGAGCGGCGCTCAGGTCTGGCGCGGCGAGAACGTGAAGGCGGACTTCAGCGCGTTGTACGCCTTTTGCGCGACGCCGCCGGCAGGCTCGGCCTGCACGATGACCGCGTACAGGTCGCCGGCCGGTTCGCCGGGGATGCCTTTGCCTTTCAGGCGCAGCTTGCGGCCGAAGGCGGAGCCCGGCGGAATCGTCAATTGCACCGGGCCGGACGGCGTCGGCACGTTGACCAGCACGCCGAGTGAAGCCGCAGTATGCGACAGCGGGATATCAAGGTATACGTCGCGTCCCTCGACGCGGTAGCGACGATGCGGGCGGATCACGATATCGAGGTACAGGTCGCCGTCGCGTCCTTCGCCCATGCCGGGAAAGCCCTGGCCGGCCAGCCGCAGGGTCTGGCCGCTGCGCAAGCCCTTGGGAATGCTGACCTTCAGCGTGCGTTTGCTGACGACAGGTGCGCCGTATTCGTCGGTCACATAGGTCGGCATCGATACATTGCGCCAGGTGCCGCTGTACGCTTCCTCGACGTCGATCTGCACTTTTGCCCGCTGGTCGCTGCCATGCACGTTCAGGCCGCGCGGGCGCGACGTCGACGGACGGCCCATGATTTCGCCGAGGATGTCGCCAAAGCTTTCATCGTCGCGTCTTGGCGCAGCGCGCGGCGCATCGTGCACCGGCCTGCGCGGCGCACTCTCGGTCGGGCGTCGTTTCGCTTGCGGTCTGGGTTCGGAATTGCCCTGGCTCTGATAGCGGGGAGCAGGAATCAGGTCGTAGGCGGCGCGCGCGGCCGGGTCCTTCAGCACCTTGTACGCTTCGCCCACTTCCTTGAAGCGCAATTCCGCCAGCGGCTCGCGGCTGACATCGGGATGATATTTGCGCGCCAGCCGGCGGTAGGCCGCCTTGATGGTTTCCGGTTCCGCATCGCGCGGTACGCCCAGCGTTTTGTAGTAGTCCTTGTATCTCATCGCTCGTGTGCGTGCTTCGGTCGCAATATTCGGCCCGTTTCGGGGACGATAGGGCTTGCTGATGGATTACATTCTTACATCGCCGCCTGCACATCGAAGACGAGAACAGGGCGGTGATTGCTCGTCATTTAATGCGATAAAGATAAAGCGGGCCAGTCTCGATAGCTGTTTTGTTGTCTATTCGTCAATAAGACCGGAGGGTGATGCATACGTTCCCTGCATCGGGAGATTGTCTTCCTGCAATGCATTCTGCCGCAGAAACCGGATTCTCTCGGCGGTCCGCTGCAACTGGCGGATAATCCTGCTTTTTCTATCGGACTTTCCATGAGCGCTGGCCCCACCAAAACCGTTGAAGATACGACGCCATCGCCGTTCGTCACCTGGCAGGAACCGGCCGACGGCCACGAACGCGCATGCAGTGCGCGCTGGCAATCCGAAAACGGCACGCCTGCGCCGAAACGCGTCGTCGTCGCAGACGACACGATGAATGCGGATACCGCTTTCCGTCTTTCCAGCGAGGGTACGGCATTACTGTGGCGCGGCGATTACCAGAATGCGCGTCAGCTGTTGCAGGCGCTGGCGCGCCGCATCGACCGCGGTGGACGGCGCAAGCCGCGCCAGCCGGCAAGCGCGAGCGAAGCCTTCCATTTCCACCGGCAGGCGCAGTCACAGCGCGCCCGCACGCTGGGCATGCTGCTGATCCCGGTGAGCGAGGATTACACGATTCCGCTGCGCCGCGCACCCGACATCCGGCTGGCCTGCAATGAAGCTTACGGCGCTTCGCGCGGCGCCTTTGTCGTATCGCTGCGTGAAATTCTGGGCCTGATCGGCGCGCACGAATGGCGCAGCAAAGGCGTCGAGGTGCCGGCACTCGGCGCGCGCATTCATCCTTATTACGGCGTGTTTTCGCCGGTGCGCGGCGAATATCTGGCGCTGCTGACCGACGCGCCCTTGCCGTCGCGCGCGCTGGCCTTCGATATCGGCACCGGCACCGGCGTGATCGCCGCGCTGCTGGCCAGCCGCGGC
>DATMTZ010000055.1:0-12445 GCA_035563975.1 Oxalicibacterium sp.
TGCTCAACAGCGTCAGCCAGCTGACGCGCAATACGCGCGACCTGCAGGAAGCCGTGATGTCGATTCGCATGATGCCGATGGACTACGTGTTTTCGCGCTTCCCGCGCATGGTGCGCGATCTGGCGACCAAGCTGGGCAAGAAGGTCGAATTCATCACGCAGGGCGCCGCGACCGAACTGGACAAGGGCTTGATCGAGCGCATCGTCGATCCGCTGACGCACCTGGTGCGCAACAGCATCGACCACGGCATCGAGATGCCGGAGGTGCGCAAGGCCGCCGGCAAATCGGAGGCCGGGCGCCTGTCGCTATCGGCCGAGCATCAGGGCGGCAACATCATCATCGAGGTCAGCGACGACGGCGGCGGCTTGAACCGCGAAAGAATCCTTGCCAAGGCACGGCAGAACGGCTTGCCGGTATCCGACGAGATGCCGGATGAAGAAGTGTGGCAGCTGATCTTCGCGCCGGGTTTCTCGACCGCGGAAACCGTCACCGACGTCTCGGGACGCGGCGTCGGCATGGACGTCGTCAAGCGCAACATCCAGATGATGGGCGGTGTGGTCGATATCCGTTCCAGCAAGGGATTCGGCACCACGATCGCGATTTCGTTGCCGCTGACGCTGGCGATTCTCGACGGCATGTCGATCAAGGTAGGTGAAGAAATCTATATCCTGCCGCTTGGCTATGTGGTCGAATCGCTGCAGCCGACCGAGGCCGACATCAAGGAGATCAGCGGCCAGGGCAGAGTGCTGAAAGTGCGCGGCGAGTATCTGCCGCTGATTCCGCTGTATCAGGTATTCGGCATCGAGCCGCGTTTCAGGAAACCGTCCGAAGGCCTGGTCGTGATTCTGGAATCCGAGGGCAAGAAGGCTGCGCTGTTCATCGACGATCTGGTGGGGCAACAGCAGGTCGTGGTCAAGAATCTCGAATCCAATTATCGCAAGGTGGCCGGCATTTCCGGCGCCACCATTCTCGGCGACGGCGGCGTGTCACTGATTATCGACGTTGCCGCCTTGCTGCGGTCAAGCCGCCAGTTGAACGACGAATCCATTTATTTCTGAAAAGGACATAGCCATGATCCAGGCTGAACAAACCATTGGCCATACCGGTAGCGAAACCGGTAACGAATTCCTTGCCTTTACGCTTGGCAAGGAAGAATACGGCATCGATATCCTGAAAGTGCAGGAGATCCGCGGCTACGAAGCGGTGACGCGCATCGCAAATGCGCCGGAATTCATCAAGGGCGTGGTCAATTTGCGCGGCATTATCGTGCCGATCGTGGACATGCGCATCAAGTTTCAGCTCGGCGAGCCGACCTATGACCAGTTCACCGTCGTCATCATCCTGAACATCGGCGGCCGCGTGATGGGCATGGTGGTGGACAGCGTGTCCGATGTCATCACGCTGTCGCCGGAGCAGATCAAGCCGGCGCCCGAAATGGGCACGGCCTTCAATTCGGACTACCTGACCGGCCTCGGCACGCTCGACGAGCGCATGCTGATCCTGGTCGATATCGACAAGCTGATGTCCAGCGAGGATATGGGACTGATCGAAAAGATCGCGGCCTGACCGCGCTTCACGCGCGGTCCAGGATTGCTTTGCAGCGGGAAGACGGAATCACAAGCCAAGGAAAACACGCAGGATGAAATCATCTTCTCCAGGCCGCGCCGACGGCACGAAGGAATTCGAGTTTACTGCTCGTGACTTCGAGCGCGTGCGTGCATTGATCCACCAGCGCGCCGGTATCGCGCTGGCCGAAAGCAAACAGGAAATGGTCTACAGCCGCCTGGCCCGCCGTCTGCGCGCGACCGGCATCGACTCGTTCGCCAGCTATCTGGATCAGCTCGAGCGCGGCGGCGACAGCAGCGAGTGGGAAGCCTTCACCAATGCGCTGACCACCAACCTGACTTCATTCTTCCGCGAAGCACATCACTTTCCCATACTTGCGGAGCACCTGAAGAAGGCCCGGCAACCGATCGAAATCTGGTGTTCGGCCGCTTCTACCGGCGAGGAACCGTATTCGATCGCCATGACGGCCTGCGAAGCATTCAACACGCTGACGCCGCCGGTGAAGATCATCGCGACCGATATCGATACCAATGTGCTGAACGCCGGTGCGAACGGTGTGTATGCGATCGACCGGCTGGACAAGATGGCGCCGGAGCGCGCGAAGCGCTTCTTCCTGCGCGGCAAGGGCTCGCAGGAAGGCATGGTGCGCGTACGCCCGGAATTGCGGCAGATGATCACCTTCAAACAGGTGAACCTGCTGGCAAACGACTGGGGCATTTCCGGTCCCTTCGATGCGATCTTTTGCCGCAACGTGATGATCTATTTCGACAAACCGACGCAAGGGAAGATACTGGACCGCTTTGCGCCGCTGATGAAGCCGGATGCGCTGCTGTTTGCCGGGCATTCCGAAAATTTCCTGTACGTGTGCGACGCGTTCAAGCTGCGCGGCAAGACCGTGTACGAGCTGGACCCGAATCGGCAGGCCGGCGGCGCGCGCATGCGCCGGGCATAAGGTTGATCCCATGAATGAGCTGACCAAAGAGCATTTCGCCACCAATCTCTATTACGATCGCACCTTCGATCGCGACGCGGCCAAGATTTTGCCTGGCGAGTACTACTACACCGGCAAGGACATGGTGATCGTCACGGTGCTGGGGTCCTGCGTGTCGGCCTGCATACGCGACCGCGTATCCGGCGTCGGCGGCATGAACCACTTCATGCTGCCGGACGGCGGCGGCGACATCGACAGCCCGATTTCCGCTTCGGCCCGTTACGGCACTTATGCGATGGAAATCCTGATCAACGATTTGCTGAAAGCGGGCGCACGCCGCGAGAATCTGGAAGCGAAGGTATTCGGCGGTGGCGCGGTGTTGCAGGGCTTCAGCGCCATCAATGTCGGCGAACGCAATGCGGAGTTTGTCCGGAAATTCCTGAAAACGGAAAATATCCGTGTCGTGGCGGAAGATCTGAATGACGTCCATCCACGCAAGGTGTATTACTTCCCGCGCAGCGGCAAGGTGCTGGTCAAGAAACTCAAGCAGTTGAACAACAACACGCTGGTCAATCGCGAACAGGATTACGCAAGCCGCCTGCAATCGAGCGCGGTCGGCGGCGATATCGAACTGTTCTCGTGACGAGGCTGGCGGCAATCAGGCGGTAGAGGAAGACGAAAATGAAAATCAAGGTCCTGATCGTGGATGACTCGGCGCTGATCCGCAGCGTCATGAAGGAAATCATCAACAGCCAGCCGGACATGGAAGTGGTCGGCGTGGCGCCCGATCCGATCATCGCGCGCGACCTGATCAAGCAGACCGACCCGGATGTGCTGACGCTGGACGTCGAGATGCCGCGCATGGATGGCCTCGATTTTCTCGAGAAGCTGATGCGTCTGCGGCCGATGCCGGTATTGATGGTGTCCTCGCTGACCGAACGCGGTTCCGAAATCACCTTGCGCGCGCTGGAGCTCGGTGCGGTCGACTTCGTCACCAAGCCGAAGATGTCGATCCAGAGCGGCATGCTCGAATACACGGAAATGATCGCCGACAAGATCCGCGCCGCATCCCGCGCCCGGATCAAGTCGCGTCACGTCGCGCCGGCGGATGCGGCGGTGCAGGGCGGCGAGGCCTTGCCGATGATCCGCAATCCGCTGACCAGTAGTGAAAAGCTCATCATCATCGGCGCCTCGACCGGTGGCACGGAGGCCATCAAGGATTTCCTGGTGCAGATGCCCTCGGACTGTCCCGGCATCCTGATCACGCAGCACATGCCGCCCGGTTTCACCAAGTCGTTTGCGCAGCGCCTGGACGGCCTGTGCAAGATAGGCGTCAAGGAATCCGAAGGCAACGAGCGCGTCTTGCCGGGACATGCGTATATCGCGCCCGGTCATTCGCATCTGAAACTGGTCCGCAGCGGCGCCAACTACATGACGCAACTGGATGACGGCCCGCCGGTCAACCGCCATCGGCCATCGGTCGATGTGCTGTTTCATTCGGCGGCAGTGGCGGCCGGCAAGAATGCGGTCGGCGTCATCCTGACCGGCATGGGCAAGGATGGCGCACACGGCATGCTGGAAATGAAAAACGCAGGCGCCTACAATTTCGCGCAGGACGAAGCCTCGTGCGTGGTATTCGGCATGCCGCGCGAGGCGATCGCCGTCGGCGCTGCGCATGAGATCGGCGCATTGAATGCCTTGCCGGGCATGGTGCTGGCCTACCTCGCGGCCAACAGCAGCCGTGCCTTGCGGGTATGACAGGTTTTCGCCGTCTTATCGGACGTATTTCGGCAGTGCATAATAGCGGCCACAGAAACACGCGACAAATATCGCAGGCGGTATTCGGCGTACCGGATCTGATCTGCTGTTAAGATCAAGCATGATTTCAGGAAAGATGGAGTAATTCATGGCAGACCCAAACACGAAATTTCTGGTTGTTGACGACTTTTCAACGATGCGGCGCATCGTGCGCAATCTGTTGAAGGAACTGGGCTACACCAATGTGGATGAAGCCGAGGACGGCGCCATGGCGCTGCAAAAACTGCGCAGCGAATCCTTCGATTTCGTTGTCTCCGACTGGAACATGCCGAACATGGATGGCCTGACGATGCTGCAGAACATCCGTGCCGATCCGGCGCTGTCCAAGCTGCCGGTACTGATGGTGACGGCGGAAGCAAAGAAGGAAAACATCATCGCCGCAGCCCAGGCGGGCGCCAACGGCTATGTCGTCAAGCCGTTCACCGCTGCCACGCTGGACGAAAAGCTATCGAAGATCTTCGAAAAACTGGCCAACGCCGGAGCCTGATTTGAGCGCTGCCTCTTTCCCGATCGAGGGTGCCGGCGCCGTCGCCGACGGCCAGCCGGCGCACGCGGCAAGCGAAGAAATGCTGTCGCGTGTCGGGCACATGACGCGCGCCTTGCATGAGAGCTTGCGCGGCTTGGGTTTCGATCGATTGATGGAGCGCGCTTCCTACGATATCCCTGATGCGCGCGATCGCCTCGACTATGTCGCGCGCATGACGGAGCAGGCGGCGCAACGCGTATTGAACGCCACCGAAGCCGCCGGCCCGCTGCAGGAAAGCATACAGAGCGATGCGGCCGGGCTGTCGGCCGAATGGCAGCAGTTGATGCAGGCGCCATTCTCGGAGTCGGCATGCCGCACGCTGGCGCAGCGCACGATTGCCAGTCTCGACACCGCGCACCATGCAGCGGGCGAAACGCGCGAGCATCTGATGAACATCATGATGGCGCAGGATTTCCAGGACCTGACCGGCCAGGTCATCAAGAAAGTGACCGAACTGGCGCATGGCCTCGAGCAGCAGTTGCTGCAGTTGCTGGTCGATTATGCGCCGACAGAAGTCAGGCGCGAAGTCGATACCGGCTTGCTGAACGGCCCGCAGATCAACCCGACCGGCAACGACGTGGTGGCGGGACAGGCCCAGGTTGACGACTTGCTCGACAGTCTCGGATTTTGAACCTCTGCGGTTTTCGCCGATACCGATTCTTCCAAAGCTCCCTTTCAAACTCCTTTACGCATCTGATACGCATAGATGAACTTCATCGTTAGAGAACCGCTGCTCGACGCGGCGCAGCAACTGGTCGGATACGAACTGGCGTGGAAGAACGCACGCGACGGCGACCTGCCGAGCGACGACGACCTGCTGGAGCTGGCAAGCTTTCTGGCATCGCAGCTCACGCACGAAGAAGCGGGCTGGCTGCTGCCGGACAGCCTGTTGTTCATCGAAGCCACGCCCGCCGTCATCGCGTCCGAAGTGGTGCAGAGCCTGTCGCCGCGCAACATCGTATTCCGCCTGACCGCGGCAGACCTGGCGGACGAAGCGACGCTGAAAACGGCAAGCGCGTTACGCCAGCAAGGTTTCGGCATCGCCCTGCGCGATGCCGCCGGCTTGCCCGCCAACAGCCCCTTGCTGGCGGTCGCTAGTCATGTCGAATCGACGTATGCAGCAGATAGCCAGCCGCAACAGGCGTCCGGCGCGCCGAAGACAGTGGTGCGCCAGATTCCCGACTGGCAGGCCTACGACCAGTGCAGCGCCGCCGGCTGCGAGGTCCTGATCGGCAAGCTGTACCTGACGCCGCGTGCAAACAGCGGCAAAAAGGATCTGAATCCGGCGCAGTTGACCATCCTGCAACTGATGGACATGGTCAGGAAGAACGCCGATGTCCGTGCGCTGGAAGAGGTGCTCAAGCGCGACGCGACGCTGTCGTACAAGCTGTTCCGCTACATCAATTCGGTCGGTTTCGGTCTCGGCGCGGAAATCCAGTCGCTGCGCCACGCGGTCACCATGCTGGGTTACACGCCCTTGTATCGCTGGCTTTCCCTGCTGCTGGCGACGGCCAGCACGCACGCGCACAGCGCGGTGCTGATGCAGACGGCGGTGGTGCGCGGCCGCTTCGCCGAACTCGCAGGCCACGGCATCCTGCCGAAGAACGAGGCGGAAAACCTGTTCGTGGTCGGCATGTTCTCGCTGCTGGACCGCCTGCTCGGCATTCCGATGGAAGAAGTATTGGAAAAGGTTCAACTTTCCGAGTCGATTTCGCAAGCCTTGCTCGCACGCGAGGGCGTGTACGGGCCTTTCCTGGCGCTGGCCGAATCGCTGGAACCCGATAATGGCAATGTGGAGGCGCTGGCCGATGCGCTGTTCCTGAATTCGCGCCAGGTCAACGAAGCGCACCTGGCTGCGCTGGCCTGGGCTGGCAGCATCAAGCTGTAAATTCCTCCGCGGGTGCCGCCCGCCCGCTTTTCTTCTCCAGCCGGCTTCCCGCCCGGCAATACAAAAAGCGGGTTTTTCCCTCCCTGTTCGACCGATCGCGCGACGGCCTAGTCGCGAATAATCCACTCCATAGCTCCGTATGGCGTCATGTTGCGCGCCGCGGACCCACAGGAGTCGGCCTTGGCTGAAGAAAGTGATCTCGAAAAGACGGAACCGGCGTCGCCCCGCAAGCTGGAACAGGCTCGCGAGGAAGGCGACATCCCGCGTTCGCGCGAGCTCGCCACCTGCACCTTGCTGCTGGCGTCAGGCGCCGCGTTCTGGTTTTCGGGCGGCCACATGATCGACGAGCTCAACAGCATGCTCGCGTCCGGCTTGTCTTTCGACCGCGCAATGGCCTTCGACATGGAACTGCTGCTGGCGCATCTCGCCGCCAGCCTGGGCAAGGTGCTGCTCGCGTTTGCGCCGGCTGCGGTGATCCTGATGGTCGTCATTATCGGTTCGCCAATGCTGATCGGCGGCTGGCTGTTCAGCGTGAAATCGCTGCAGCCGAATTTCTCGCGCATGAATCCCTTGAAGGGCCTCGGCAACATGGTGTCGACGCGCGCTGCGGTTGAATTGCTGAAAGCGGTGGCCAAGGCAACGCTGGTCGGCTGGGTCGCGTGGCTGGTGGTGCGCAGCGAGCTGGATGCCGTGCTGGGACTGACGGTCGAGCCGCTGGCGACCGGCACGGCGCATCTTGGCCACCTGATGCTGATGAGCTTCATGTTCATCGTCGGCGGCCTGATCATCATTGCGGTGCTCGATGCGCCGTACCAGATGTGGCAGCACGCGAAGAAGCTGATGATGTCGCGCCAGGAATTGAAGCAGGAAGCCAAGGAATCGGACGGCAGTCCGGAAATCAAGGCCAAGGTGCGCCAGCAGCAGCGCGAGATGGCGCGCCGCCGCATGATGTCAGAAGTGCCGACCGCGGACGTGGTCGTGACCAACCCGACCCACTTCGCGGTCGCGCTGAAGTATGCGGAAAACGGCATGCGCGCGCCGAAGGTGGTTGCCAAGGGCGCCGACGAAGTCGCCGCCAAGATCCGCGAGATCGCGGCCGAGAACAACGTGGTGCTGCTGGAAGCGCCGCCGCTGGCGCGTGCGCTGTACAAGCATGCCGATATCGGCGACGAGATTCCGGAAGCGCTGTACATCGCGGTGGCCGAGGTCCTGGCCTATGTGTTCCAGCTGCGCGCCTACGGCCAGCGCGGCGGCATGCGGCCGCAGGAACCCAAGGATCTCGACGTGCCGCCTGAGCTCGATCCCTTTAACGCCGCGTCACAACAAGCAGGTGCGACATCATGAACAGCCTGAAACTGCCAGCCTGGATGTCGGGCAACTCGCGCGCGGTTGCTGCGCCGCTGATCATCATCATGATGCTGGCGATGATGGTGCTGCCGCTGCCGGCCTTTGTGCTCGACATGTTCTTCAGCTTCAATATCGCGCTGTCCATCATCGTGCTGTTGACGGCGCTGTATACGATCAAGCCGCTGGACTTCATGGTGTTCCCGACTGTGCTGCTGGTATCCACCATGCTGCGCCTGTCGCTGAATGTCGCTTCGACCCGCGTGGTGCTGACGCACGGCCACAGCGGCCCCGACGCGGCCGGCAAGGTGATCGAAGCCTTCGGCCACTTCCTGATCGGCGGCAATTACACGGTCGGTATCGTGGTGTTCGTGATCCTCACCATCATCAACTTCACCGTCGTCACGAAGGGCGCAGGCCGTATCGCCGAAGTCGGCGCGCGCTTCGCACTGGACGCGATGCCCGGCAAACAGCTGGCGATCGATGCCGACTTGAACGCCGGCCTGATCGGCGAGCAGGATGCGCGGCTGCGCCGCACGCAGGTTGCACAGGAAGCCGAGTTCTACGGCGCAATGGACGGCGCCAGCAAATACGTGCGCGGCGACGCGATCGCCGGCATCATCGTCACGCTGGTCAACGTGATCGGCGGCCTGATCGTCGGTATCGTGCAGCACGACATGGCATTCTCCTCCGCGCTGGAAAACTACACCTTGCTGGCCATCGGTGACGGCCTGGTGGCACAGATTCCGTCGCTGATCATTTCGACCGCGGCCGGTATCGTGGTGTCGCGTGTGGCCAGCGAGCAGGACATCGGCGGCCAGTTGCTCGGTCAGCTATTCACGCGGCCGCACGTGCTGTTCATCACGGCTGCCATTCTCGGCGGCATGGGTTTGATTCCCGGCATGCCGCATATTCCTTTCCTGTTCCTGGCCGGCCTGATCGGCGGCGCCGGCTACATGATTGCGCAGCGCGCATTGAAGGCGCCGGAGGTCGAAGCCGAAATCACTGCGCCGCCGCCGGCGCCGGAAGTCGAGGAAGCGACCTGGCAGGACATCGTGCAGGTTGATACCTTGGGCCTCGAAGTCGGTTATCGCCTGATCCCGCTGGTCGACAAGGCGCAGAACGGCGAGCTGCTGCGCCGCATCAAAGGCATCCGCAAGAAGTTTGCGCAGGAAGTCGGCTTCCTGTCGCCGCCGGTGCACATCCGCGACAACCTCGAATTGAAGCCGACCGCCTACCGCATCACGCTGAAGGGCGTGCAGATCGGTAGCGGCGACGCGAACGTCGGCCAGTTCCTCGCGATCAATCCAGGTATGGTCAGCGGCAATCTGCCAGGCGTGGCGACCACCGATCCTGCGTTCGGTCTGCCTGCCATCTGGATCGATAACGCCATGCGCGAACAGGCGCAAGGCATGGGCTACACGGTGGTCGATGCCGGCACCGTGGTGGCCACGCATCTGAATCACCTGATCACGTCGCATGCATCGGAACTGCTGGGCCGCCACGAGGTGCAGCAACTGCTCGACCATCTGACCAAGGAGACGCCGAAGCTGGTCGACGATCTGGTGCCCAAGCTGATGCCGCTGTCGAGTCTGCAGAAGGTGCTGCAAAACCTGCTGGCCGAAGGCGTCCACATTCGCGACATGCATACCATCATCGAGACGCTGTCCGAATATGCGCCGCGCACGACGGATGTCAATGAACTGACGGCGCAGGTGCGCGTCGCGCTCGGTCGCGCCATCGTGCAGCAGTTGTTTCCGAACAGCGAAGAGCTGTCGGTGATGACGCTGGACAACCGCCTGGAACGCCTGTTGACGCAGGCCTTGCAAGCCAGCGGTCCGGAAGGCGCCGGCATCGAGCCGGGCCTGGCCGACACGCTAGCGGCCCAGGCCGAGGCCGCGACGCGGCAACAGGAACAAATGGGATTGACGCCGGTGCTGCTGGTGCCGGCGCAGCTGCGGACGCTGCTGTCGCGCTTCCTGCGCCGCGCGATTCCGCAATTGAAGGTGCTTTCGCATGCGGAAGTGCCCGATTCGAAAACGATCAGAGTCACTAGTTTGGTTGGAGGTCAGGTATGAACGTCAGAAAATTCACAGGCAGTACGTCGAGAGAAGCATGGCGCATGGTGCGCGAAGCGTTGGGCCCCGATGCGGTCATTCTGTCGAACCGCAGCGTGGATGGCGGCGGCGTGGAAATTCTGGCCCTGGCAGGCGAAGACATGGCGGCGCTGGCCGAACCGATGGTCGAAAAGCCCGCCGTGTCGTCGCAGACGCTGACTGCGCTGACGCAAAAGCGCAATTTTGAACGCGGCGATACGATGCAGTCGGCGGCTGCATTGGCGGCGCCGATTCCTGCACCTGCACCTGCACTTGCCGCGCCGACGGCCAGCAGCGACGAACTGGGCAGCATGATGAAGGAAATCCGCTCGATGCGCGGCATGCTCGAAGCGCAGCTTGCCGAACTCGCGTGGACTGATCAGCACAAGCGCGAACCGGCCAAATCGACGGTGCTGCGCGAAATGCTGGCGGCCGGTTTCAGTGCGAGCCTGTCGCGCTACATCACCGAGAAGCTGCCTGCCGGTGCAACTGATCAGAACGGTATGCAATGGCTGAAGGCAGTGCTGGCGCGCAACCTGACGACCATCAGCAATGAAAACGAAATTCTAGAAAAAGGCGGCGTGTACGCGCTGGTCGGACCGACCGGCGTCGGCAAGACCACCACGACCGCCAAGCTGGCTGCGCGCTGCGTGATGCGCCATGGTCCAGGCAAACTGGCACTGATCACCACTGACGGTTATCGTATCGGCGGCTATGAACAGTTGCGCATCTACGGCAAGATCCTCGGCGTGATGGTTCACTCGGTGAAGGACGAGGCCGACCTGCGCATCGCGCTGGACGAACTGAAGGGCAAGCACACGGTGCTAATCGATACGGTCGGCGTCAGTCAGCGCGACCAGATGGTGAGCGAGCAGATCGCGATGCTGTCGGCGGCTGGCACTGGCATCAAACGTTTGCTGTGCCTGAATGCGACGTCGACCGGCGAAACGCTGAATGAAGTGGTGCGTTCTTACCTGGGCGCGGGCCTGGCGGGTTGCATTCTGACCAAGCTTGATGAGGCGGCAACGATAGGCAATGCGCTCGATGTGGTCATTCGGCAGAAATTGAACTTATACTATATTGCCAATGGCCAACGCGTGCCGGAAGACCTGCACGTCGCCAATCCGCAATATCTGGTCGATCGCGCATTCAAGCTGAAACGCGAAACGGCGCCATTTCAATTTCAAGACGCGGAGATTCCGCTGGTCATGGCCAATACGGCTCGAGCAATGAACGACAAAAGCCTGCGTGAGGTGATTCTTGGCTAGTTTCGAATGTGATCAGGCAGAAGGTCTGCGGCGCATGCTCGCCGGACCGAAGCCGCGCATTTTCACCTTTCTGTCCGCTGCGCCGCCATCGGAAAAGAGCGCGATGCTGGTCAACCTGAGCGCGTCGCTGGCACAACACGGCAATACGGTGGTGCTGCTCGACGCATGCGTATCCGACGGCGTGGGCCAGCGCATGGGCATGCAGCCGCGCGCGACGCTGCTGGATGTCGCGCGTCAGCAGCGCGCCTTCAACCAGGTCGTGCAGGCAATGCCGCAAGGATTCCACCTGGCCTCGTTGACGCACGGATCAGTGCATCCGCTGGCGCAGGACGCGGATCAACTGCGCCGGCTGGCGAATACCTTCAACGTGCTGGCCTCGCAATCCGATGTATTGGTGGTCGATGCCGAGCTGGACGGGCAGGACGGATTTCCGGTTGCCGCGATGGCGGGCGGCGACGTCGTCGTGCAGGTTACGCCCGGCGCGTCCTCGGTCAAGGACGCGTATGCGCTGATCAAGCGTCTCAGCGCGCAACTGGGACGTCGTCCATTCGGCGTGCTGGTCACCGGGGCCGGCGAACGCGAGGCTGCCACGGTGTATCAGAACATGGCGCAGGCGGCCAGCCGTTACCTGGCGCTCGAACTGTATTCGGTCGGCTTCATTCCATCGGATGAGCACGTGAGGCGCGCCGCGCGCTCGGGCCGTGCCGTGATCGACGCCTTCCCGCTGGCGGGTGCGTCGGTAGCCTTTCGCCGCCTGGCCGAAAAATTGTCCTCGCGCGTTGCCGCGAACGTCGGCATGAGCGCGCTTGCACATCGCGTCGAAGCGGGAGCGTAGCGTATGTACACCGCGGCAGGTAAATCTGACAAGGATCATCTGGTCAGCGAGCATGCGCCGCTGGTCAAGAAGCTTGCGCATCAGATGAAGGCAAAGCTGCCGCCGAGCGTGGAAGTGGACGATCTGATACAGGCCGGCATGATGGGGCTGCTGGATGCAGTCAGCCGTTACGA
>DATMTZ010000056.1:0-4376 GCA_035563975.1 Oxalicibacterium sp.
GCGGTGGACACGCATGTATTCCGCGTCGGTAACCGCACCGGCATGGCGCCGGGCAAGACGCCGCTGGAAGTCGAACTCAATCTCGAGCGGGTGATTCCGCCCGAGTTCATGCTGCACGCGCATCACTGGCTGATCCTGCACGGCCGCTACACCTGCCTTGCGCGCAAGCCGCGCTGCGAGGTGTGCCTGATCAACGATCTGTGCCAGTGGCCGGAGAAGACGGTGTAACGCGCTACACCGTCGGCACGCAGGTCAAGGTGAATTTCGTCTGCGGCATCGGCTACGGCGATCATTCGAAGCTGAAGCCGCGCCTGCCGCGCCTGACCTTCGAGGCATCCTGCGCAATTGTGCTGTAGAAGCGGGTGCTATAAGCGCTATACGCCTTTCGCCGGCAGCGGTGTCTTGTGCTTGTATTCGCACAGGTCGGCGATCACGCAGTTCCAGCATTTCGGCGTGCGCGCGATGCAGGTGTAGCGGCCGTGCAGGATCAGCCAGTGATGCGCATCCTGCTGGAATTCCGGCGCCACGAATTTCAATAGCTTCTGTTCGACGATGTCGACGTTCTTGCCGGGCGCGATGCCGGTGCGGTTCGAGACGCGGAAGATGTGCGTGTCGACTGCGATCGTCGGTTCGCCGAAAGCCGTGTTCAGCACCACGTTCGCGGTCTTGCGGCCGACGCCCGGCAGTGCTTCCAGTTCCTCGCGCGTGCGCGGCACTTCGCCGCCGTGCTGCTCCAGCAGGATGCGGCAGGTCTCGATCACGTTCTTGGCCTTGGTGCGGTACAGGCCAATGGTCTGGATGTAAGGCGTCAGGCCGTCCACGCCGAGCGCGAGGATCTTCTTCGGCGTGCCGGCCACCGGATACAGCTTGCGCGTGGCCTTGTTGACCGAGACGTCGGTCGCCTGCGCTGACAGCAGCACGGCGATCAGCAGCTGGAACGGCGTCTGGTATTCGAGTTCGGTGGTGGGATGCGGGTTGGCGATGCGCAACCGGTTGAAAATCTCGCGGCGCTTTTCAGCGTTCATTGCGGATCCTTGTCTTTTTCCGCCTGTTCCTTCTTCAGCCGCGCGCGCTCGATCGCGGCCTGGATGATGGCTTTCTTGCGTGCCTGTTCGGCCAGCTCCTGCTCCGACATCGGCGTTTCTCCCGATACCGCGGCGAGCTTGGCGGCGGCTTTCGCGGCCAGGCGCGCGTCGTTCTCTTCCTTCTCGCGCTTCAGGCGGAAGTTGCGGAAATCGTGGCGTTCACGCGCGGCATCGGCCTGTTCCTGCGACCACGCGTCCCAGCCGGTTTTGCCTGGCGTGACGTCGACCATATAGATGCAATCGACCGGGCAGGGCGCGACGCACAGGTCGCAGCCGGTGCACAGCTCGGCCACGACCGTGTGCATCTGCTTGGCCGCGCCGACGATGGCGTCGACCGGACAAGCCTGCATGCACAGCGTGCAGCCGATGCAGATCGGCTCGTCGATGACTGCCACCGGACGCGGCCGTTCGACACCGTTGACCGGATTGATTGGAATGACGGGTTTGCCGAGCACGTTCGCCAGCCGCGCGACGCCTTCGATGCCGCCGGGCGGGCACTGGTTGTAGCTGGCGCGGCCGTCGGCGATCGCTTCCGCGTACGGACGGCATGCCGGATAGCCGCACTTCGTGCATTGCGTCTGCGGCAGCAGATCCTCGAGCTGGTCGGCAAGGGTAGGGCGGTCAGAGGAATTCACGACGGGCGGATTCGACGGAAAAAAGAATTATCGTTCACATCGGCCGGCAGCGCCAATGCGCACGGCAGGCGCGGCCAATAAAAAACCCCTGGCGATGCAGGGGTTCTTCGGTAAATGCCACGCGATCAGCGTTGCAGGTGCGGCAGCTTGTCCGTCTTGTCTTTCCACTCTTCCGCTTCTGGCAGTGCTGCCTTGGTCTTGGTGATCGACGGCCAGCCTTGCGCCAGTTCGGCGTTCAGCGGGATGAAATGCTGCTGGTCGGCCGGCACGTCTTCCTCGGCGTAGATCGCATTGACCGGGCATTCGGCCACGCACACCGCGCAATCGATGCATTCGTCGGGATCGATCGCCAGGAAGTTCGGGCCTTCGCGGAAACAATCTACCGGGCACACATCGACGCAGTCCGTATAACGGCAGAGGATGCAGGAGTCGGTTACTACGTGAGTCATTGCCAGTCCTAAAATGGAAATAAGCGCGAAGATGCCGCTTGCAATGCCTCGTGCAAACGGGCATGCCGCAACGGTCTTCGGTGCAGTGGAAAGCCTCGTATTTTAAGCCAAATCGACCTTTCCCACAAACACGGCTTATACCGTTTGGACATAAGCAAATACGGTCCATGCCCAGTCGATCTCCGCCGGAAGCGGCGACGGGCGCGGCTTCGGGAAACGGACGCCTGCGCTAGAATGGGCATCGTGCCGGGAAAATCCCGTGCTGTTAGCCGCATCCGCGCATCCCTGGAGCGGCGCCATTCTTATAAATCCATGACGCGATGAAACCAAAGATATTGCTGGCGCGTGCCACCTTTCCCGATGTGCTGGCGCGGCTGGAGCGCCATTTCGATGTCGAATCGAACCAGCAGGACCACATCTACAGCGCCGATGAACTGCGCGCCCGCATGCGGGACAAGAGCGGCGTGATCCTGACCAGCAGCGAAGTGCTGACGGCCGAGCTGATCGCGGCGAATCCGCAACTGAAAGCCGTGTGCAACGTCGCGGTCGGCTACAACAACATCGACGTGGCGGCGGCAACCGGCGCCGGCATCATGGTGACCAACACGCCCGATGTGCTGAACGAGACGACGGCCGACCATGCGTGGACGCTGCTGATGGCCAGCGCGCGCCGCGTATCCGAATCCGAGCGCTGGCTGCGCGCGGGGCAGTGGAAGAACTGGCGCTTCGACCAGTTTCTCGGCGCCGACGTGCACGGCGCGACACTGGGCGTTCTTGGCATGGGACGTATCGGCCAGGCAATCGCGCGCCGTTCCATGGGTTTCGACATGCAGGTGATCTACCACAACCGTTCGCGCCTGACGCCGGAGCAGGAAGCGCATGCGAATAACGCGCGTTATGTGAGCAAGGAAGACCTGCTGCGCAATGCCGACCACCTGGTGCTGATGCTGCCGTACTCGGCGGCCACGCATCACACGATCGGTGCTGCGGAACTGGCACTGATGAAACCGACGGCAACGCTGGTCAACATCGCGCGCGGCGGCATTGTCGACGATGTGGCGTTGATCGCCGCGCTGCGCGAACATCGGCTGGCGTCGGCCGGGCTCGACGTGTTCGAAAACGAACCGGCGCTGCATCCGGATTTCCTCACGCTGCCGAACGTGGTGCTGACGCCGCACATCGGCAGCGCATCGGCCAATACGCGGCGGGCGATGGCGGAATGCGCGTCGGAGAATCTGATCGCGGCGCTGGGCGGCCAGCGTCCGCCCAACCTGATCAATCCGGCCGTTATCGCGCAGAGCAACTGAAAGAACACATGGCAGACATCAGCATCACGCAGCAGCACGCCTTGTCGCTGCAGCAGGCCAAGGACGCGGCGCAGCAGGTGGCAGAACGCATGGCGGCCGAATACGACATGTCCACGCAATGGGAAGACAATGTGCTGCGCTTCGAACGCAGCGGCCTGGAAGGAAGCCTGACGGTGCAGGCCCAGCAGGTGCAGGTCGACATCACGCTGGGCGGCTTTTTCAAAAACTTTGCGCCGATGATCGAAGACAAGATCGGCAGGAATATCGCGAAGACCTTCGGCGCCGCCGGTTGAGCCTTGCGCGCAGTATTCACTGCTCAGTGCCGTGAACCCGCAGTGCGCTTCATTCGGCTAGGGGCAGAACGCTTTTACGTTGTTTTCCGCAACGTTGCGATCGTAGTCATCAATGGGAGCGCCGTTCGCGTGCCTTACCCTGCCGCTGAGCACGTCCTTCGCCAGCGCGCACTTTGACGATGCGCTGTCATCCGACCGGCCTCCGGATAGCGACCTCGGCTTTCCGGTTTTTGCGACGACGGTTCATCTTTTCCATTGGCGGCGTTCTCCGCGCGCCTTTGCTGGAATCGTCGTTCCTGTTCCTTCCAGTCTTCCGTCGATGGCGCTGAAGGCTGTGGCGCGCGCACTGGTGTGCGGATTTTCAGCTGATCGGTTTTGGACGTGTTCGCATGCTCGGGCCTTTCGGAGTAATGCGTTCTGCCGTCGGCATCCACCCATTTGTAAATCTGTCCGTAACTGCAGGTCGCAGTCAGCAAAAAGAAGGAAGCCAGTATGGCTCGCCGCCGGCAGGTAGTCATCGTATCGCTCGATTGGAATCAACCGGCCAGATCATGCCAAGTGCCCGTTGTTTGAACCATCCCATACAGATGGGATGAGCGGTGTGACG